>JALYQN010000056.1 GCA_030855835.1 Actinomycetota bacterium
GGCCCCCGACGACGATGCCCTGTCGGACTGGCGGGGTCGGCGGGGCGAGCTGCGCTGCACCGACCACCAGGACGTGCGCCGCTACGAGAACGTCAGCGACTTCGAGAACGAGCCGACGTCGGCGTGGGAACCCTTCGACGGGGCGGGCGGCGCCTTTCACGACATCGAGGGTGCGACGGTCTCGCTGCTGTCCACGGCGAGCATCGGCGACTGGGATCGGCGTCGCTTTCGCCCCAACCTGCTGCTCGACGGGTCCGGGGAGGACGACCTCGTCGGGTCGAGGGTGCGCACCGGGGCGGCGGTGCTGGCCGTGAACGCGCCGATTGAGCGCTGCGTGATGACGACCCGGCCGCAGCCGGGCGATATCGACCGGGACCTCGATGTGCTGCGGACCATCCACCGGCAACGGGGCGGACGGCTGGCCGTCGGCGCCGTCGTCGTCAGCCCTGGTCAGGTTCGCGTCGGTGACGAGCTGGTGGGCCAGGAGTGATGCCGACTCGAACGGTTCGCGCTCAGACGTGCAGCCGGGCGGGGACCTCCCGCATGTGCTCGAAGATCTCGGCCCCCGCCTCGCTCAGCTGCGCTGCCGGCACCAACCCGCCGGCGTAGCCGAGCACCCGCATCCCGGCCGCCACCGCCCCCGTGACTCCCGGGACGCTGTCCTCGATGACGACGCAGTCGCCCACCGCCACGCCTGCCAGCTCGGCGGCGTGCTCGAACAGGTCGGGGGCGGGCTTGCCGTGCGGCACGTCGAAGGCGCTGTGGATGCGCCCGCCGAACCGGTCGTACAGGTCGGTCAGACCCAGCACCAGCCGAAGCCGGTCGTGGTCGCTCGACGACGCGACGCACGACATCACCGCGGCCCGGTCCAGCCGGTCGAGAACGTCCACCACCCCGTCGATCGCGGTGAGCTCGGCACGGAACAGCTTGTGGCTGGCCTCCCGCAGGTCGCCGTGCCAACTGGTCGGCACGGCTCGTCCGAGGTGCCGTTTGATCTCGGCGTCCATGTGGGTGGCAGTGCGGCCGACGAAGCGGTCCACGACCTCGCCTTGAGTCAGCGGCCAGCCCAGCGCGGTGATCCATTCCGCCTCCAGCCGGGTCACCAGGCGCTCGGTGTCGACCAGCACCCCGTCGCAGTCCCACACCACCAGTCCCGGCCGCACCCCACCAACAGTGACAGGCTGCACCTATGACGCCGTCATCGACACGTCCCCCGTTGCAGCTGGTGGTCGCCCTGCTGGTGCCGGGCGTCGGGGCCTACCTGGGGCTCGCCGACTACCTGCATCTGCCGACCATCGAGCTCGCCGAGCCGGTGCGGGCGCTGCTGTTCGGCCTGGCCATCGTGGGTGCGGCGTTCACCTTGTCCTGGGCGGCGGAGGCCGCGCAGGTCGACATCAGCGCCGGCCTCGCCCTCGCGCTGCTCGCCCTGCTGGCGGTGCTGCCCGAGTACGCCGTCGACTTCGTCTTCACCTACGACGCCGGTCAGGTGTATGCCGCCGAGGGGTCCTGCCAGGTGAGCGGTGGCTCCAATGCGTGCTCGCTCGCCCTGGCCAACATGACCGGCGCCAACCGTGTCCTGGTCGGCGTGGGATGGCCGCTCGTCGTGCTGGTGGCCAGCTGGGCGGCGCTGCGCACCCGCCGGGCCGGTGGGCACGACTCGGCCACCACCAGCCCGGGTGAGGTGCGGATCGAAGCTCCCCTGTCCGCGGAGATCGTCTACCTGGGCATAGCGACGCTCTACTCGCTCACCCTGCCCCTGAAGGACACCCTCACCCTGCTGGACGCGGCGGTCCTGGTGGGCATCTTCGTCGCGTACGCCCTGCGGCTGGCCAAGGCGCCCGCCACCGAGCCGGACCTGCTGGGCGTGTCGAAGTGGGTCGGCGACTCCGGCCGCGGGCGACGCCGCGGACTGGTGTTGGCGATGTTCATCGTCGCCGCCGTGATCATCCTGCTCACCGCCGAGCACTTCGCGGAGTCGCTGGTCAACACCGGGACCGAGCTGGGCGTCGACCAGTTCCTGCTGGTGCAATGGGTCGCCCCGCTTGCCAGCGAGGCGCCGGAGCTCATCGTGGCCTGCCTGTACGCCTGGCGGCTGAAGGCCTCGAACTCGCTGGGCACACTGCTGTCCAGCAAGGTCAACCAGTGGACGCTGCTGGTCGGCACCATCCCGATCGTGTTCGCCCTGTCCGCGGGCACGACCGACGGCTTGCCGCTGGAGACGTCCCAGCGCTTCGAGCTGCTGCTCACCGCCGCCCAGTCACTGTTCGCGGTCAGTTTGCTCGTCGACCTCAGCCTCACCATATGGGGGGCCGGCGGGTTGCTGTCGCTGTTCCTGGTCCAGTTCGTGGTCAGTGTGGTCGCGCCCGACCTCAACGAGCCGACGATCATCGGACTCAGCATCCTGTACGCGGTGCTGGCCATCGCTCAGCTGGCCACCCACTGGAGGCGTACGGTCCAGGTCGTCAAGGACGGTCTGGTAACCCCGTTCTCCAAGCTCGAACGCCGGGCAGAACAGCTGGCCGCCGAGCACGAGTAGACCCATCCGCAGGCGCTGCGGTCACGAACACCAACGACAAGGGTGAGGAGGAGAAGTTCGGTGGTGGATCCGTTCCCGCTGCCGGTATCCGGAGTGTCGGAGCCGACGCTGTCCGACCTGCTGGTGCAGGTCGCCCGTGGGGACGAGAACGCGTTCGCCGGTCTGTACGACCGGATGGTGGCGCCGGTGCATGGGCTCGCCCGCCGGGTGGTGCGTGACCCGGCACGGGCCGAGGAGATCACCCAGGAGGTGTTCCTCCAGGTGTGGCGCACCGCGAGTCGCTTCCAGCCCGAGCGAGGGTCTGCTCGCAGCTGGCTGCTGACACTGGCGCACCGCAGGGCGGTCGACGTGGTCCGGCACGACCAGGCGAGCACAAACCGAGAGGCCCGCTATGACTGGAGCGGGGGTCGCGACACCGACGTGGTCGACGACGAGGTGACCATGCGATTGGAGCACGAGCAGGTCCGCCGCTGCCTAGGGTCACTGACCGAACTGCAGCGTGAGGCGGTGACCCTGGCCTACTACGGCGGGTACACGTACGGCGAGGTGTCCAGCCTGCTGGCCGTGAACCCGGCCACGATCAAGACCCGGATGCGCGATGGGCTCATCCGGCTACGCGACTGCCTGGGGGTGACCCGATGAACGTGGAACTGCATGTGATGGTCGGGGCGTACACCCTCGACGCGCTGGAGGAGCGAGAGCAAATCGCCTTCGAGGCCCACCTGGCTGGGTGCCCGATGTGCGCCGGCGAGCTCGCCGAGTTCCAGGACACCGCAGCCAGGCTGGCCAATGCGGTGGCGGTCGCCCCGCCGCCGCAGCTGCGCGCCGCCGTTCTGGACGCCGCGGCGCGGACCACCCAGGAACGTCCGGTCGTCCAGCTCCACCAGGGGTCCAGGTGGCGCCAGGGGCTGCCGATGCTGGTCGCCGCGGCCGCGGTGCTGGGTGTCCTCGGCGCCGTCGGGGCCTACATCGGGGAGCATGACCGGCTGACCGACCTGCGAGAGGCCGATGTGCGCGAAGCCGCAGTCATCGCGGCCGACGACGCGGTGCTGTCCGAGATCCGCCAGGGTGACACCTCGGTCAAGGTCTTCTCCTCCGACCAGATGGACGAGGCGGTGGTCGTCATGGCCGGCGTACCCCCGTTGGAGCAGTCGCGCGCCTATCAGATGTGGGCTGTCCCCGCGAAGGGGGATCCTCGCTCACTCGCTGTGGTCAACTCAGACGCCGTCGCCGCCTCCGGCAGCACGCTGGTCGGCAGCCTGGACAACGCTCAGATGCTGGCCGTCACGGTCGAGCCGGACGGTGGCTCGCCCCTCCCCACGCGCCAACCGGTGCTCAGCGTGCAGCTCGGCTGACCGGATGATCAGCAATCGTCCACAAGGCCGGCCAGGCGGTCCTGACGGGCCACAGCGGTGCCCAATGCACGCCATCGCGGTAGCCAAGGTGCAGTATGGGTGATGTGAGATACACCGCATCGCCGCAGATCGACCCGCTGCTGCCGGGACCGGTGCTCCTGGTCGGCAGCTGCCGGCACGAGCCCCAGTGCCCCAGCGCCGACGAGCTGGACAGAGAAGCGGCACACACCGTGTCCGCCCACCCAGAGCAGGGGTGGAGCCTGTTGTGCAACGGGGTGGTCCTCTTCGACGACACCGGTGAGCTGCTGCCGGACGGGCGGCTCATCGC
>JALYQN010000235.1 GCA_030855835.1 Actinomycetota bacterium
GAGTGGGACCTGGTCGTCGCTCGCCCTCGGGGGCGCACCGGGGCAGCTGCAGCTGTACTAGCCGTACTGCCCGCTCCCCGCTGGTCGTCATACAACTTGCTGGCAATGGGTCACAGCCCGTATGACGTCCCAGCTAGCTGCGGACGCCGGCGCTGACGGCGCAGGCCAGCGCCACCACCGCGGCGACCAACCGCAGCCTGTCCGCGCGCAGCAGCAAGCGCAGCGAAGCAGGGTCGCGCCCGCGACCGAGCCGCCCGTGCGCCGGGGCAGCCACCACGGCGGTCAGCCCTCCTGCCACTGCGCAGGCGCCGATCGCGATGACTTCTGTCATCGTCGGCCCTGACCCGAGCACCCAGCCGCAGGCCAGCGCGAGGAACCCGTAGACGACGACGACCAAGGGGGTGATCCGGCGCGAGTGCCGGTCATGATGCTCCCGCCAGGACGGCCCGGGCACGTCCGCGAGCGCAGGGTAGACCAGCACCGTCACCCCCAGCTGGAAACCCAGGTGCAGCGCCGTGGTCACGATCAGCGCCAGCAGTGGCGGGTGCGGGTCCACCGCCCCAGGCTGGCAGGCCTGACAGCGGCCTAGGCTCACAGATGTGCTGTCCCCCGTCGACGACAAGGCGTTCCGAGCCGCGCTCGGCCGCTTCACCAGCGGCGTGACAGTGGTGAGCACGGTGTACGACGGGGTCGACCACGCGATAACGGCAAGCGCGTTCACCTCGGTGTCACTCGACCCGCCTCTCGTCCTGGTCTGCGTGGACACCCTCAACCGGTTCCACGACCCGGTGCTCGCTGCGGGGGTGTGGGGTGTGTCGGTGCTGCGGGGAGACGGTCACGCCGCCGCTACCTGGCTCGCCACCCGCGGCCGAGAGCTGTCGCACCAGCTCGACCGGGTCCCACACCACCGCGGCGACGCCACCGGTGTGGCGCTCCTCGACGACGCCCTGGCGTGGCTGGAGTGCCGCACCTGGCGTACGTACGACGGGGCCGACCACACAATCGTGGTCGGCGAGGTGGTGGGGGCAGACGTCGACACCGACGCGGACGACCCGCTGCTGTACCACCGCTCCCACTACGGCTCGCTGGTCGCCTGGCCGTTGAGCGAGAAGGGCATCGACCCCGGATGAGCGGACGTCGAGACATCGAGGATTGGGCGCGGCCGCAGACTTGTCGACCTCAGTCCTTGCGGACGCAGGCTCAGGGGGCCGCGCGGTCTCCGGGGACCCAGAAGCGGTAGCGGTGGTGGGTGACAAAGCCGTACGGCCGGTAGAGCGCGATCGCGGCGGCGTTGTCGGGCATGGTCTGCAGGTACGCCGACCGGGCGCCCCGCTCGACCCCCCACGCCAGCAACCTGTCCACGACCCGCTGAGCGACTCCCTTCCGCCGATGCTCTGGCTCCACCTCCACCGCCGCCAACCCGAGCCAGCCTCCGGCTACGGCGCCGCGCCCGATGGCGATCAGCGGGTCCCCGACAGAGGCCAGGGCCACCAGATCGGGCCCGGTCAGGACCCGTGCGACGGTGTCGTCGTCGTAGCCGCCGGCGCGGCCGTACAACGCAGCCCAGCCGGCGGACAGCGTGCCGGACAGCTCGACGGGTGTCTCGTCGCCGGTCGCGCAGGTGCGGCGGCCGGCCGCGATGTCGGCGACCTGGACCAGCACGCCCTCCCGGTACCTGCCGATCCGCCACCCGGCCCCGGCCAGTGCCGTCTCCAGGTCGGAGCCGATCACCACCTGCACCAGCGGTGGCAGGCCGCGCTCAGTGTAGAACCGCTGCACCCGGGCCAGGGCCTCGCGCAGGGGCAGGCCCGGCTCCCCGGCGGTGAGCACCGAGTTGGCCCGCCCGGTGAAGCCGTTCGCGGCGCGCAGCCTCCACTGGCCCAGCTGCTCGACCTCCAGGGCTGGCCAGCCGGCGTCACAGATGCGCTGCAGCCGTTCCGGGCGCATCCGCAGCAGCGTGTCGGTGCGAGGCGGCACCGGCTTGCCGGCCACGATCCGTTCGCGCGGCACCTGTACCAGCCCGTGGTCGGCGCGGTCAGCCAGCACCGCGAGCCCGGCGTCGTCGAACGACACCAGGGTGCCGAGGACGTCGGTCGCCCGAGGGTCCGGGTCGTCCAGCAGGTAGCGGACTACCACCCGGTGTCCCACCCATGATGCGTCCAGGGCCACGCGCCGAGTATCACCGCCCGACCAGGTGCGAGTCGGGGCGGGCCGAGAGACTAGGCTCGGCCCGGCCGTGCATTGCTGAGGAGGAGCCGTGACGTACGTGATCGCGCAACCCTGCGTGGACTTGAAGGACCGGGGTTGCGTCGACGAGTGCCCGGTGGACTGCATCTACGAGGGCAAGCGAATGTTGTACATCCAGCCCGACGAGTGCGTCGACTGCGGCGCCTGCGAGCCGGTGTGCCCGGTAGAGGCGATCTTCTACGAGGACGACACGCCTGAGCAGTGGAAGGGCTACTACGCGGCCAACGTCGAGTTCTTCGACGACCTCGGCTCACCCGGTGGTGCCGCCAAGCTCGGTGTCATCGACAAGGACCACCCCATGATCGCCGCGCTGCCGCCGCAGAACCAGGAGTGACCCGCGGGGGCGGGCGGCCCCACCGCCCGGTGTCGGCTCGGCTCGGCGAGTTCCCCTGGGACCGGCTGGGACCCCTGCGCGAAGTGGCCGCCGAGCACCCCGACGGGGTCGTGGACTTGTCGGTGGGCACCCCGGTCGATTCCACCCCGGCTGTGGCGCAGGCTGCGCTGGCCGCCGCCGCCGACGCGCCGGGTTACCCGACGACGGCCGGCACAGTCGAGCTGCGCGCTGCATTGCTGGGGTGGCTGGAGCGCCGGTTCGGCGTCACCGGGGTGGGGGTCGGTGCGGTGGTGCCGTCGATCGGTCTCAAGGAGATGGTGGCCTCGCTGGCCCTGCACCTGGGGCTGGGCCCGGGCGACCTCGTCGTCGTGCCCGAGCTGGCGTACCCGACGTATGAGGTGGGGGCGCGGCTGGCTGGCTGCGACGTGGCCGCAGCCGACTCGCTCACGGCGCTGGGGCCGGCGCGTCCGGCGCTGGTGTGGGTCAACTCGCCGTCGAACCCGACCGGCCG
>JALYQN010000236.1 GCA_030855835.1 Actinomycetota bacterium
GTCCGGACTCGCCGCCCGCGCCATGTTCCGGCTGCTGAGCGTGCCTGGCGTGCCGTTCAACCTGTTCATCTCGAACGTCCCGGGTCCGCAGCTCGCGCTGTTCATCGCCGGTGCCAGGGTGGAGGGACTGTTCCCGGTGTCGGCGGTCACGACGATCTCCGGCGGGCTGAACATCACGCTGTTCAGCTACAACGGCTCGCTCGACGTCGGTTTCGTGGCCTGCCGGGAGATGGTGCCCGACGTATGGCGGATGGCGGGGTTCCTCCGCGAGGAGCTGGACACGCTCGTCGCGCTGGCGTCCGACTGACCGGTACGCGCGGCGGTCCGCCAGATCGCGTCGGCCACCAAGCCGTACAGCGGGCGAGGGATGTCGTGGCCCATGCCCGGTACCAGCACCAGCTCGGCCGCGCGGATCGCCCGCGCGGTGGCCCGGCCGCCGGACGGGTGGATGAGCCGGTCGTCGAGACCGTGCACCACGCACACCGGCATCGTCAGCTCCCCGAGACGGGCGGCCCGGTCGGGTTGGGCCAGCAGCGCGAGGGTCTGGCGGGCGCCGCCAGCGGGGTCGTACCCGCGATCCCAGGTCTCAGCTGCGCGCAGCGCCACCTGGTCGTCTGGAGTCGGATACACCTGCGAGCCGATCTGCCGCCAGCTGTGCACCGCGCGCTCGACGTAGTCCTCGCGGGTGCGGGCGACGGGCGACAGCAGCAGCGGGAGCAGTCGCGGGTCTTGCCACCCGACCCGCCGCGATCCGGTCGTGGAGCTCATCGACACCAGCGACCGGACCCGATCCGGGTGCGTGATCGCCATCGTCTGGGCGATCATGCCGCCCATCGACACCCCGGTGACATGCGCCCGCTCGATGCCGAGGTGGTCGAGCAGCCCGAACCCGTCTGCAGCCATGTCGTCCAGCGTGTACGGGGCGTGGCGGCGGTCGCCGAGGAAGGCCCGGACGATGGTGCGCTTGCGGAGCCTGGTCCGGCCCGGAACCCGGGTGGAGCGGCCCACGTCGCGGTTGTCGTAGCGGATCACCAGGAAGCCGCGGTCCGCGAGCATCCGGCAGAGGTCTGGGTTCCACCACGTCATCGGGCCGCCGAGCCCCATGACCAGCAGCAGCGGTTCGGCGTCTTGGGAACCGAACGTGTCGTAAGCGATGTCGATGCCGGTCGGCAGCGCAGCGACGGACTCGACGTCGCCAAGGGAGTCCATTCCCCAAGGCTACGGGTGGGCGTCCATCCCATTCGGCTCGAAGCCTCGCAGCTCGTGCCGCCACGGCGCGTCGGCGCCCGGACGGGCACAGGTCACTGCTGCCGCGCCGACCGCCAGCTGGGCGACGGCCACCGCGTCGGCATCCGAGATCGCGCCGTCTTGGACTGGCAGTCCACGGCTCAACAGCCCGGCGAGCAGGGCTGCCGTCACCGTGTCGCCGGCGCCGATGGTGTCCACCACCGGGGTCTGGGGGGCTGGCACCAGCACCGGCCCGCCGCCGTTGCTCAGCAGCAGGCCGCCGGAGCCTTTGGTCAGCACGGCCAGCTGGGTCCGACCGGCGCCAGCCAGGTCGGTGACCACCCGGTCGAGCGGCAAGCCCGGCCGCAGCAGCGCGGCGTCTTCGTCGCTGAGCTTGATCACCGTCGCACAGGCCTCGAGCACTTCAATGCGCAGGCGTACGTCGCCGAGCTGGGGGGTGATCTGCGGGCGCACGTTGGGGTCGAGCGACACCGGCACACCGGCCGCGGCTGCGCTGAAGACCAGGCTCGCCACCGCATCCGCCCCGGGCGCCAGCGCCGCTGCGATCGACCCGACGTGGACTGCGTCGAATCCCTCCGGGCTGGGGAGCTCGGACGGGTCCCAGGTCAGGTCGAACTCGTAGCCGGCCCCGCCGTCGGCGCCGATCCGTGCGGTGGCGGTCGAGGTGCGCCGCGTCGGCGACAGGCGCACCAGATCGACGCCGGAGGCCTCCAGATGCGCCTCGATCTGCTTTCCGTGCGCGTCGTCGCCGACCTGGGCGGCAAGCGTGGTCGACACGCCCAGGCGGGCCAGGGCGACAGCGACGTTGAGCGGGGAGCCTCCGGTGTGTTCGGACCGGGGGTCGGGGCCGGCCCCGTCCCGCTCGTCGATCCGGACGTCGACCAGCGCCTCGCCGACGACCAGCACCCGCGCGGCCATCGGGGTCAGTGCTCGAAGTCGACCGACGAGTACGCACGCAGTTTGGACAACCGGTGGTCGCTGCTGATCTCGCGGATGGTGCCGCTGCGCGAGCGCATCACCAGCGAGTGAGTGCTGCAGCTGCCCGCGCGATAGCGGATCCCGCGGAGCAGCTCGCCGTCGGTGATGCCGGTGGCGACGAAGAAGCAGTCGTCACCGGAAACCAGGTCGTCGGTGGACAGCACCCGGTCGAGGTCGTGCCCGGCGTCCAGCGCGCGCTGGCGCTCGTCGTCGTCGATCGGCCACAGCCGCGCCTGCAGGACGCCGCCCATCGCCTTCAGGGCGCAGGCGGCGATGATCCCCTCGGGGGTCCCGCCGATGCCGAGCAGCAGGTCCACGCCGGTGCCCGGCCTGGCCGCCATGATCGCTCCGCCCACGTCGCCGTCGGTGATGAACTTGATGCGGGCGCCGGTGCCCCGGATCTCCGCGGCGATCTCGTCATGGCGAGGGCGGTCCAGGATGCAGACGGTCACGTCCTCCGGTGCGGCGCCCTTCGCCTTGGCCACCAGGTGAATGTTCTCGGCGACCGGCAGCCTGATGTCCACAGACTGCGCGGCGTCCGGGCCCGTGGCCAGCTTCTCCATGTAGAACACCGCGGACGGGTCGTACATCGAGCCGCGCGGCGATACCGCCATCACCGACAGCGCATTGGACATCGCCTTGGCGGCAAGCGTGGTGCCATCGATGGGGTCGACGGCCACGTCGCACTCCGGCCCAGTTCCGTCCCCGACGCGCTCCCCGTTGAACAGCATCGGCGCGTGGTCCTTCTCACCCTCCCCGATGACGACCACGCCGTTCATCCCGACGGTGCTGATGAGCACCCGCATGGCGTTCACCGCCACGTTGTCGGCACCGTTCTTGTCCCCGCGGCCCACCCAGCGCCCAGCGGCCATCGCGGCGGCCTCCGTCACCCGGACCAGGTCGAGAGCGAGGTTGCGGTCTGGAACGGATGCGGGTGGGTCCAGGTGCCCCGGCGGTCGGTGCTCGTCGGCTTGCATCGGTCCATCCTTCCGGCTGGCGGAGCGGATGCCAGGCCGCACCTGTGGCGATCGTACGCACCCCCGCGCTCAGGCCGGGTAGACCCGAACCTCGCTGGCCTTGACACTCGACCACACCTGGGAGCCCGGTTCCAGCCCAAGGTCGACCACTGCTGCCGGTGTGACGTCGGCGAGCAACCCCAGGTCCCCGGCCACCTGTACCCGCACCGCGTCGCCATACGGGGTGATGCCGGTCACGGTGCCCCGCCAGGTGTTGCGGCTGCTGGACCGGGGCGGATCCAGGTGCAGCGACACCGACGTCGGGTCGAACGCGCAGAACACCTCGCCGCCGCAGACCTGCGCAGTCAGCACCTCGACCCCCGCGACACCTCGTACGACGTGCCCATCGGCGGTGCCGCGGACCAGGTTGAGACCGACCAGCGCGGCGACGTGACCGCTGCGCGGATGGCTGGTGACCTCGGCCGGGCTGCCGGTCTGCACCACGCGGCCGCGGTCGAGCACCACCAGCTCGTCGGCCAGCACCATGGCGTCGAAGGTGTCATGGGTGACCAGCACCGTCGGCCCCGCGAACCCGGCCAGGTGCCGCCGCAGGAAGGCCCGCATCTGCAGCATTGCGCCCGCGTCGAGGGCAGCGAGCGGCTCGTCGAGCAGCAGCAGACCGGGCCTGGTGGCGAGAGCTCGCGCGATAGCCACCCGCCGCGCCTGCCCCCCGGAGAGCTGGTGCGGCAGCCGGTCGGCCAGCTCGGTGAGCTCCAGCTGGTGCAGCCACCGCTGCGCCTCGCTCTTTGCCTGCGCCCGGGAGCGGCCGCGGTGGCGCGGGCCGAAGGCGACCTGCTCGGTGACCCGCAGGTGTGGGAACAGCAGTGAGTCCTGAGGGACCAACCCGACCCGGCGCTGCTGGACGGACAGGCGGACTCCGGCCACCGGGTCCTCCAGGGTCTTGTCACCGAGGTGGATGAAGCCGTCGGTCAGCCCCTGCAGCCCGGCCAGCACCCGCAGCACGGTGGTCTTGCCGGCGCCGTTCGGACCCAGGACCGCTGCCACCGTGCCGGCTGGCACCCGCAGCTCGACGTCCAGGTGGAAGTCGCCCTGCTGGGCGACCACGCGGGCACCCAGCCCGGTCGGTGCGGAGCTCACTGCCGATGCGTCACTCACGTCGCTCACACGCTCACGCGGCCGCGCCGCTCAGCCACCGGTCCCGTAGCAGGGCAAGCACCGCGATGCTGACGACGAGGAGCACGAGGCTCAGCAGGATCGCCGCGTCGAAGTCGGAGTTGAGCGCGTTGTATACCGCCAGGGGCATCGTCCGGGTGGTGCCCGGGAAGCTGCCGGCAAAGGTGATCGTCGCGCCGAACTCGCCGAGGGCCCTGGCCCACGCGAGCACCGCCCCCGAGGCGAGGCCGGGGGCCGCCAGCGGCAGGGTCACGCGGCGGAACACCTGCCAGCGCGAGGCGCCGAGGGTCGCGGCGATGTCGTCGAAGCGGGGGTCGGCCGAGCGCAGCGCGCCTTCCACCGCGAGCACGAGGAAGGGCAGCGCGACGAAGGTCTGCGCGACCACGACACCGAGGGTCGTGAATGGCAGCCGGAAGCCGAACGCGTCGTAAGCGAGCTGGCCGACCAGTCCCTCGCGGCCGAAGGCGGTCAGCAGGGCCACGCCCCCCACGACCGGTGGCAGCACCAGCGGCACGGTGATCACCGTCCGAACGGCTCGCCTGCCCGGCATCGTGGTCCGGGCCAGGAGCCAGGCCAGCGGCGCGCCGAGGACGACACAGCAGATGGTCGCGGAGGTCGCGGTCAGCAGGCTGAGCTGCAACGCCTGCCG
>JALYQN010000240.1 GCA_030855835.1 Actinomycetota bacterium
TTGACCAGGTGCGGCAACGACACGTTGCCCACGGCCATACCGGCGAGCGCCAGCGTGGACGCCACCGTGAACACCGTCGGCGAGTTGGTTCCGGCCCGCGTGAGGAGGCCGACCGAGATCGCGGCCAGGGCGAGCAGGGCGGACCGGTGCAGCCCGATCCGGTGGGTCAGCAAATGAGTAAGCGCACCGACCGCCGCAAAGCACAGCACCGGCAACGTGGTGAGCACGCTGGCAAGCCAGCTGGCCAACTGGAGATCGGTGCGGACCTCCACCAGCACCGCCCCGAGGCTGGTCACCGCCGGTCGCAGCGCGAACGCCAGCGCCACGATGCCCACCAGCACCAGGCCGCGCTGCCCCGGCGACGAGCCGGCGTCGGCGGGCCGTGTCTCGCCGCGGGTCACGACCCCATGATCGCCCCGCTGCGCTGGTCAGCGGTCAGCTGGCGACCGCCGTCACAACGTCCGCGAAGACGCGGGTGTGCAGTGTCACGTCCGCCTCGGTGGTCGCGGGACACATCAGGGCCATGTTGTGGAACGGGGTGATGAGCACCCCGCGGTTCAGCAGGGCGAGGTGCAGGTACGCATCGAGCAGCTCGTCATGGGCCGCGGCGGACTCGGTTCCGTTCCGCGGCGCCGGCGCGCAGAAGCGGTACTCCGCCCTGGCGCCGAGCTGCACGACCGACCAGTCGAGCCGGTGCCGGTCGATGGTCTCCTGCACCCCCGCGGTGTACGCCTCGGCCAGCGAGCACATGTGGGCGAACGCATCCGCGGTCAGCACGTGCTCGAGCGTCGCCCGCGCCGCTGCCAGGCTGAGCGCGTTGCCGGCCAGCGTGCCCCCGACGCCGCCCACGTCGACGAGGTCGATGTCGCCGCCAGTGGCCGCGGCCGTCACCCGCTCGGCCAGGTCAGCGCTGATCCCGTACGCCCCGATCGGGACACCGCCGGCGATCGACTTGCCTACGACGACCATGTCCGGCTCCAGCTGCTCGGTGCGGGTCATGCCGCCCGGTCCGGCGCTGAGCGTGTGCGTCTCGTCGATCAGCAGCAGGGTCCCGTGCCGGTCGCAGGCGTCCCGCAACCCGGCGAGGAAACCCTCGTCGGGAAGCACGATGCCGATGTTGGTCAGCGCCGGCTCGGTGATCACGCAGGCCACGTCGCGGTGACGCAGCGCCTCCTCGACCGACGCCAGGTTGTTGAACTCGGCGACCCTGGTGGTGGCCGCGACGTCGACGGGCGGCCCGACGTTCCCGGGGCTCTGCTCGGCGGCGCTGTGCTCGCCGCGGACGGCGAATGTCTCGTCCACAGTGCCGTGGTAGCAGTGCGCGAACACCAGCACCTTCGGGCGTCCGGTCAGCATCCGCGCCAGCCGCAGCGCCCAGCGGTTGGCGTCGGTCGCGCTCAGCGCGAACGACCAGCGGGGGAGCCCGAACCGTTCGGCCAGATTCGCCGCCACGGGCTCGGCGTCCTCGGTGGGCAGCATCGTGGTCAACCCACCGCGTACGGCCGCCCTGAGCTCGATCGCCGCCACCGTCGCCGGTGGCGAATGGCCGGCCATCGCGCCGGTGTCGCCGAGGGCGAAGTCGACGTAGGTGTGCCCGTCGACGTCGGTCACCAGGTTGCCGGCGGCGGTGTCGTGCACGAGTGGGAAGCCGCCCGCCCACTTGGCCATCCACGTCATCGGCACGCCAGTCAGCAGGTGCGTGCCGGCGGCGACCACCGCCCGGGTCCGAGGATGGGCGTCGTAATAGCTCTGACGCTCCGCGGCCATCGCCTCGCCGAGCCTGCCGGGATAGATCTCACCCATCCGGTCCTCCTGTCTGGCGTTCCGAGGCATCGTGGCACCAATGGCTGCCGTGAACGCATGGCGGGCCGGATGAGTTCGGTCGGTAAGGTCCCGGCGTGCCGAGTCCCCCGCCCGCGCAGCCACCGGTGCAGCAGCCGCCGCCGGTGCAGCGGGTGCGGATCCGCTACACCAAGCGCGGCCGATTGCGCTTCACCAGCCACCGCGACATCGGCCGGGCGTTCGAGCGGGCGGTCCGGCGCTCCGGCCTTCCGGTGGCGTACTCGTCCGGTTTCAACCCGCACCCGCGGCTGTCGTACGCCGGCGCCGCGCCGACGGGTGCGGCCAGCGAGGCGGAGTATCTCGAGATCGCCCTCGCGCGCCGGTGCTCGGTCGAGACGGTGCGGGAGGCGCTGGACGCGGCGATGCCGCCAGGACTGGACGTGGTCGACGCCGTCACCGCACAGCCTCGAGGCGAGTCGGCTGGTCTGTCCGAGCGGCTGGAGGCCAGCAGGTGGCTGGTGCGGCTGCCGGGCGCTTCCCCCGCCGCAACCGATCGGGCCGTGGGCGCGCTGCTCGCTTCCGAGCGGGTCGAGGTCAGCCGCATGACCAAGCGGGGGCTGCGCACCTTCGACGTACGAAGCGCGCTGGTCAGCCTGGCGGCCGCCGCCGACACGGTGACCGTGGTGCCCGCTGATCTGCCACCGGGCCCCTCAGATGGCGCGCGGGGCGTGACGCCAGCGGCCCCAGGGGCGCCTTGTGCGATACTGCAGATGGTCGTCCGGCACGGGCAACCGTCCATACGACCCGACGACGTCCTCGCCGGCCTTCGTGAGGTCGCCGGTCTCGAGACCAGCTCAGCACCCTTGGTGCAACGGCTGGAGCAGGGGCCGCTCGACCCGCGGAACGGCACGGTGGGTGACCCGTTGGCACCCGACCGCGACACGCCCGACGCCTGACTCCCACACAGGGAGCTGGCCGCCAGCGTTGACCGCGGCGGAGCGACGGGCAGCCAGTGACGCCAGTGGACGTCGCCGCTCGACTTCGGCACCCGTCAGGTCGAGGGCACCACAGGCTTGAGCCGGCCCTGCCCGGACCTTCCGGGGGGCGGGCGACCGACATGTCCCCGCGTGGCGCATCGCGCCCGGGGGCGAAGGAGAGCGAATGCTCGACGACGACAGCACTACCACCAGCACCGAGACCAGCAGCGACACCGACCCCGGAGCCGCTACGGCGGCCGGGGTGGTGACCGCGGCCCCGCCGCCGGCTAGACGTCGCCGTGCCGCAAGCCGGCCGGCAGGACCTCCAGCGGAACCGCCGGCAGACATCCCACCCGACCCGGTATCGGACCAGCCCCCAGCCGACGAGACGCCGGTTGACGAGCGGCCGGTTGACGAGCCGCCGGTTGACGAGCCGCCGGTTGACGAGCCGCCGGCCAAACGGGCTGCAGCCAAGAGGTCCCGCCGGACGTCGACCGCCAAGAAGGCGGCGGCTCAGGACCCGGAGCCACAACCAGAGGCAGCCGGCGACTCGGCCGCTGTGACGAAGGCGCCCGCGCGCAAGCGGACCGCGAAGAAGGCGTCAGCCAAGCCGTCCGAGCTGTTCTCCGCCGCCGACGATGACCCCGGCAGCGACCCTGATGCCGCCCGTGGCGAGCAGCCCACTGCGCCGGCCTCCGTCCATGTACCCGATGTTCCGCTGTTCCAGCCCCCCGACCGGGCATCGGCACCGCCCGACCTGGCCGACGCAGCAGACGGCGAACAGGGCGGACCCGGCACCGAGGACAGGGACGACGCCGATGACGGTGAAGACGAGACAGGGGACGCGAGC
>JALYQN010000122.1 GCA_030855835.1 Actinomycetota bacterium
TGATGCTGATGATCGGTGCCACCGACGGGGACGCCGCGTTCTACTCCGAGGAGACCGGCATCGACTGGAACGTCATTTTCCTGTTGCTCGGGATGATGGTGATCGTCAGCGTGGTCAAGCAGACCGGCGTCTTCGAGTACCTCGCCATCTGGGCGGCCAAGCAGGCGCAGGGCAGGCCCTACCGGGTGCTGGTCCTGCTCTGCACGATCACCGCGGTCGCGTCGGCCGCTCTCGACAACGTGACCACGGTGCTGCTGGTCGCACCGGTCACGCTGTTGGTGTGTGATCGCATCGGGGTGCGCCCCGAGGGCTTCTTGATAGCGGAGGCGCTGGCCTCGAACATCGGCGGGGCCGCCACCTTGATCGGGGACCCCCCCAACATCATCATCGCCAGCCGGGCCGACCTGTCGTTCAACGACTTCCTCGTCAACATGGGCCCGATCGTGGTCGTGCTGATGGGAGTGTTCCTGCTGCTGGCCCGCTGGTTGTTCCGGCGGTCCTTCACCTATGACGCCGGGCGGGCGGCAGCGGTGATGGACCTCGACGAGCGGGCGGCGATCCGCGACCGCACCCTGCTGGTGCGCTGCCTGCTGGTGCTGGTCGCCGTGCTGGTGGGCTTCAGCCTGCACACCCTGCTACACATCGACCCCAGCGTGGTCGCGTTGCTCGGCGCCGGAGTGCTGGTGCTGGTGTCCGGCACCACGTCGGAAGAATTCCTCGAGGACGTCGAGTGGGAGACCCTGGTCTTCTTCGCCGGACTGTTCGTGATGGTGGGTACGCTGGTTAACGTTGGCGTCATCGAGTACCTCGGCGAGCAGGCGGTCGAGGCCGTCGACGGTCGCTACCTGCTGGCATCCACCGGACTGCTGTTCGGCTCAGCGGTCATCTCCGGCATCGTCGACAACATCCCCTATGTAGCCACCGTCTCCCCACTGGTCAACGACCTCGTCGAGTCCGGCGACAACACCCCCAAGGCGACCGCGATGTGGTGGGCACTGGCCCTCGGCGCCGACCTCGGCGGCAACGCCACCGCCGTCGGCGCCAGCGCCAACGTCGTCGTCACCGGCATCGCCGCCCGCAGCGGCCACCCGATCTCATTCTGGCACTTCACCAAGTACGGGCTCGTCGTCACCGCTGTCACCATCGCACTGGCCTGGCCGTACGTCTGGCTGCGCTACTACGCCTACAGTTGACCAAAGCCAGGACGCAGCCTTCAACGCGACACGGCACCGACCCAAGTCGCGGGGCATACCCTACCTACTCACACCGGTGTGCAGGCTGTTGTGCACGGTGGCGCGCACATGGCTCGCGAACGGTCGAACGCCGCCGCGGTCAGGGTGTGCTGATCTCGCCTTCGGTGGCGCACTTCTGTGCGAGCTCGCTGACCTGTCGGTCGAGATCCTTGAGTTCGTTGAGCAACCGAACGAGTTCCTCCGGTGGAAAGTCACGAACGGAGTGCCGCCACGAAACAGCGCCACGGCCTCGTTGATGTCCGGGCCGCGCCAATGCACTCGCTGGGTACGACGACAGTCACATCAGAGGTGGACGTGGGCTCCTTATCGGCCGGGGAGTCGGTCGCATCACTGGGTGCAGGTCGGTGATTCCGTGCACGTTACAACCGGTGCGTGACCGGGTTGATGTGCCCCGCCGAGCGGTGCCTGCGCACTCGTCGTCCACCCCGTTGGCTCAGTCACCACAGGACCGCTAGCCTCGCCCAGCGACAACGCTTCCCGGTAGACGCGGGTTAGGGCAATAGGCGTCGATGAGGACACGTAGTCGGCTGATGTCAGGTTTGGCCCGACAACTCGGCCGCCCGGAGGGCTGGCGCGGCAGGCTGGTCGCCAGAGGCCTCAACCGGGGCAACCGGGGCACGGTCGCGGCGGCCGTCGACCCGTGCGAGCTGGGCTCCGGTGATAGCGCCGCCGACGTGGGCTTCGGTGGCGGGGTCGGATTGGCCCTCCTGCCGGATCGGGTCGGGACCGACGGGCACGTCGACGGCGTCGACCTGTCGGACACGATGATCTCGACGGCGAAGCGCCGCTACCGCGAACCATGCGCGGCCGGGCGCCTCGCCTTGCGGCTCGGAAACCTGCTGGACCTGCCGCTGCCAAGCGCCTGGACGGTTTGATCACCGTTAACACCATCTACTTTCGTGGACGGACCTGCCCATGGCCTTCGGCGAGATCGCGCGGACGGTGCGACCCGGGGGCCGAGCCGTGTCGGTCTCGCGGATCCCGAGGCGATGGCGTCCATGCCGTTCACCGCTCACGGGTTCCGGCTCCGCCCGGTCGACGACGTCATCTGGCCACACGGCTGGCCGGCTTCGACGAAGTACGTCACGACAGGGTCGGTACTGGCGACAGCGCTTACCACCTGCTGGTCGTGACAAGGCAAGCCCACAGCTAGCTGGGATGGAACCAGTCACCGTGCGGGGATCCGTCAGCGAGAATACGACTTTCATGTCGCAGGACTCGCCACAGGACGAGACTTCGCCGGGACTGGCCGGATTTACATTGTGGAACCGCTCGGTGCCCTGACGACGACCCCAACGTGACGGACAAGAAGTTCCCGGGCAACCCGACGCGGTCCTTCCGCACTCTGGAGCCCGTCAAGGTTGTCGGTGAGCTCGTGGACTGGGTGGGCCACTCGCCCGAGCAGCTGCATGCCCCGCGCCTGCCGATGGTTAGGTTAGAGCCGGGACCGGGTCCACAGGCAAGGTCCCGCAAGCCGAACCGCCATCGGTGACGTCACCATGGTGGGGTACGCGTCCCGCAGCAGAGGATCGGCAACCGGGATCATCCACCGTCGACCCCAGAACTGCATGGATGATGAGGACGTTGGATACCATCCTGATGGGCGGCAGGACGCTGAGGCCCCGGTCCTGCCTTTCTCGGT
>JALYQN010000125.1 GCA_030855835.1 Actinomycetota bacterium
ACGACCTCGCTGCCGGAGCAACTCGGTGGCGAGCTCAACTTCGACTACCGCTTCGCCTGGCTGCGCGACCTGAGCCTGACCATGCGCGCGCTGTGGGTGGCCGCCTGCCCGGACGAGCCCGGTCGAGTGTTCGACTGGTTCGCCAACGCCGCCGGGCACCTCGGCGACGAGCTCGTGCAGATCATGTACGGCGTCGAGGGTGAGCGGGACCTCACCGAACATGTGCTGGAGCACCTGTCCGGATACCAGGACAGTCGACCAGTGCGAGTAGGCAACCAGGCATGGCAGCAGCAACAGCTCGACGTCCTCGGCGAGGTGCTCGACGCCGCTCTCCTGCTACGCGAACAACTCGGGGAGCTCGACCGTCCCGTCCAGGACATGCTGGTGGCGCTGGCCGACCGGGCAGCGGAGAGCTGGGCCGAGCCCGACGCCGGGATGTGGGAGTCCCGCGCGAAGCCACGCCACTACGTCTCCTCGAAGGTCATGTGCTGGGTGGCGCTCGACCGGGCTGTCCAGCTGGCGCCAGCCCTCGGGCCCGACGCCGACCCGACGCGATGGGCGGTCGCGCGGGACAAGGTGCACGCCGCGGTCCGCGACCAGGCATGGAGCCGCTCGGCCTGCGCCTATGCCGGCGCCTTCGCCTCCGACGACCTCGACGCCTCGGTGCTCCTGCTTCCACTCGTGGGTTTCCTGCCCGCGACCGACGAGCGCATGTGGGCCACCATCGAGGCGGTCGAGCGCGAGCTGGGCACCGGTGGGCTGGTCCGCCGGTGGCCCGACGATCCCAGCGGCTTCCTGATCTGCACCTACTGGCTCGTCGAGTGCCTGGCACTGGGCGGGGAGACCGACCGGGCCACGTCCTGGTTCCACAGTGCCACCGCGCATGCCAACGACCTGGGGCTGCTCTCCGAGGAGGCCGATCCCGCCAGCGGCGAGCTGCTGGGCAACTTCCCGCAGACGTTCTCCCACGTCGGGCTTGTCAACGCCGCGTGGCGGCTCGCGCACGCCACGACAGAACAGACAACAAGGAGCGAACCATGACGGCAGGACGGCTGGACGGCCTGGTGGCCCTGATCACCGGCTCCGACTCCGGGATCGGTCAGGCGAGCGCGATCGAGTTCGCGCACGAGGGCGCCGACGTCGTCGTGCACTACCTGCACGACTCCAACGGCGCCGAGGACACCCGCAAAGAGATCGAGGCGGCAGGTAGGCGAGCCGTCGTCGTGCAGGCCGACATCAGCGACGAGCAGCAGGTGGAGGCGATGTTCGACACCGCGCTCGCCACCTTCGACACACTGGACATCCTGATGAACAACGCCGGGGTCGACGCCTCCGGCACACCTGTCGCCGAGCTGTCCACCGAGGTCTTCGACACCGCGATCCGCACCAACCTCTACGGCGCTTTCTTCTGCTGCCGGCGCTTCGCCCAGCTGCGCATCGCGGCCGGCGGTCGCGGAAAGATCATCAACGTCACGTCGGTGCACGAGGACATCCCCAACGCCGGGGGCGCGGACTACGACTGTTCCAAGGGTGCCGTGCGCAACCTGACGCGCGCCCTCACCCTCGAGCTCGCGCCGCAGCAGATCAACGTCAACAACCTGGCTCCCGGTATGGTCCTGACGCCGTTCAACCAGCCGGCCATCGACGACCCGACGCTGCTCGAGGAGCAGGTGCAGTCCATCCCCTGGAAGCGGGCGGCCCAGCCGTCGGAGATCGCCCGGCTCGCGGTGTTCCTTGCGTCCGGCGACGCCGACTACGTTACCGGTGCGACGTACGTCATGGACGGCGGCCTGATGCGCAACCTCGGCCAGGGAGCCTGAGCATGGCTCGGGACGGTCTCATCACATCTGTCGCCTGCGAGGTCTACGAGATCCCCACCGACCGTCCGGAGGCCGACGGCACGCTCGCCTGGTCGGCCACCACGATGGTTCTGGTCACCATCCGCGCGGGTGGGTCAGAGGGCCTCGGATGGACCTACGCTGGCGCAGGCTGCAAGGCCGTCGTCGAGGACCAGCTCACCGGTGTGCTGTACGGCGGGGACCCGATGGACATCCCCGGGATGTGGGGCGGCATGGTCCGGGCCTGCCGCAACCTCGGCCGCCCCGGGCTGGTGTCCTGTGCCCTCTCGGCGGTGGACATCGCGCTGTGGGACCTCAAGGCGCGCCTGCTCGGCGTCGCCCTCTCCACCCTGGTGGGCCGCTGCCGCGACACGGTGCCCGTCTACGGCAGCGGCGGCTTCACCACCTACGACGACACCACCACCCGCGCACAGCTGACCCATTGGGTGCACGAACTCGGCATCCCCCGCGTGAAGATCAAGATCGGCGAGTCGTGGGGCGGCGAGGAGCGGCGCGACCTGGCCAGGGTGACGCTGGTGCGGGAAACGGTGGGCCCCGACGTCGAGGTCTATGTCGACGCCAACGGCGGCTACACCCGCAAGCAGGCGGTGCGCGTCGGCCGGGCGCTGAGCGATGCCGGCGTCATCTGGTTCGAGGAGCCGGTGTCCTCCGACGACCTGGACGGGCTGCGCCAGATCCGCGACCGGTGCGACGCCGACGTCACAGCGGGGGAGTACGGCTACGATCTCGCCTACTTCGCGCGGATGGTGGCCGCGCAGGCGGTCGACTGCCTGCAGGTCGACGTCACTCGCTGCGGTGGCGTCACGGAGTTCCTGCGTGCGGCAGCGGTGGCCGCCGCCCACAATGTGCCGGTTTCCGGGCACTGCGCGCCGACCCTGCACGCCCACGTCGCCGCATGCGTGCCGAACCTGCGGCACCTGGAGTACTTCCACGACCACGCCCGCATCGAGGACCTGCTGTTCGACGGCGCGCTGTCCCCGCGGGGCGGCGCGCTGCGTCCCGACCCGGACCGACCCGGTCACGGACTGTCCCTGAGAAGTTCCGACGCGGAGCAGTTCCGGGCCGCATGAGTAAGGAGCACCTGTCATGACCCAAACCGTCGCCGACTACCTGCTGGAGCGCCTGCGGGCCTGGGAGGTCGAGAAGGTTTTCGCCTACGCAGGCGACGGGATCAACGGGATCCTCGCCGCGTTCGGCCGCGCTGACAACAAGCCCGCGTTCATCCAGTCCCGGCACGAGGAGATGTCTGCGTTCGAGGCGGTGGGCTACGCGAAGTTCAGTGGCCGGGTCGGGGTCTGCATGGCCACCTCGGGTCCTGGTGCGATTCACCTGCTCAATGGCCTCTACGACGCGCTGCTCGACCACGTGCCGGTCGTCGCGATCGTCGGGCAGACCAACCGCTCCGCGATGGGTGGGGCCTACCAGCAGGAGGTCGACCTGCTGTCGCTGTTCAAGGATGTCGCCCACCACTACGTGCAGATGGCGACTGTGCCCGAGCAGCTGCCCAACCTTCTCGACCGGGCCATCCGGACGGCGCTGACCCACCGCGCCCCGACCTGCATCATCATCCCCGCCGACGTCCAGGATCTCCCGTACAGCCCGCCCGGTCACGTGTTCAAGCAGGTGCCCTCCAGCCTTGGCATCCACTGGCCGACGTCGCGCCCGGACGACGCCGGCGTCGCTCGCGCGGCAGAGATCCTCAACGCCGGGGAGAAGGTCGCGATCCTCGTCGGGCAGGGCGCCCGCGGGGCACGTGCGGAGGTGGAAGAGGTGGCCGAGCTGCTCGGCGCCGGTGTCGCCAAGGCACTTCTCGGCAAGGACGTGCTGTCCGACGACCTGCCGTTCGTCACCGGGTCGATCGGACTGCTCGGCACCCGGGCGAGCTACGAGATGATGCAGGGCTGCGACACGTTGCTCACAGTCGGGTCGAGCTTTCCCTACACCCAGTTCCTGCCCGAGCTCGACCAGGCCCGTGCCGTGCAGATCGACCTCGACGGGGGCCTGGTCGGGCTGCGCTACCCCAACGAGGTCAACCTCGTCGGCGACGCCGCCACCACGCTGCAGGCCCTGCTACCCGCCCTGAACCGCAAGGCCGACCGGTCCTGGCGCGAGAAGGTGGAGTCCGACGTCGCCCACTGGTGGGGGGTGATCGAGCGCCAGTCCACAACCGAGGCCGATCCGGTCAACCCGATGCGGCTGGTCTGGGAGCTCAACGGGCGCATCCCCGACGACACGATCGTCACCTCGGACTCGGGGTCGGCGGCCAACTGGTACGCCCGCTGCCTGAAGATGCGCGGCAGTATGCGTGGATCCCTGTCGGGCAACCTGGCCACCATGGGCCCCGGGGTGCCGTACGCGATCGGCGCGAAGTTCGCCCACCCCGACCGCCCCGTCCTGGCCATCGTGGGCGACGGGGCGATGCAGATGAACGGCCTGGCCGAGCTGATCACCATCGCGCGCTACTGGCGGGAGTGGAGCGATCCCCGGCTGGTGGTCGCCGTGCTGCACAACAACGACCTCAATCAAGTCACCTGGGAGCTCCGGGCCATGGAGGGCGCGCCGAAGTTCGTCGAATCCCAGACCCTGCCCGACGTCGACTACGCGCACTTCGCCGCCAGCCTGGACCTGCTTGCCATCCACGTGGACAAGCCCGAGGACGTCGGGCCGGCCTGGG
>JALYQN010000244.1 GCA_030855835.1 Actinomycetota bacterium
AATGTCGGCAACAGCCTCACAATTGTGACCCGCGGCCCCTCGGCACGCACCCCCCTCAGGCGCTACACGCCGAGCAGTTCGCGGGTGTCGGGACCGGCGATGCCGTCGACCTCGAGCCCGTTGCGGGACTGGAAGTCGCGCACCGCCTGCTGCAGCGACGGGTCGGTCGCCGCCAGGATGCGCACGGCCAGCAGGCCGGCGTTGCGGGCAGCCCCCACGGCCACCGTCGCCACCGGAACGCCGGCCGGCATCTGCACGATCGACAGCAGCGAGTCGAGCCCGTCGAGGTGCTGCAGCGGCACGGGGACCCCGATCACCGGCAGCGGGGTCACCGCGGCCAGCATGCCCGGCAGGTGCGCTGCCCCGCCAGCCCCGGCGATCAGCACCTGGAGGCCGCGCTGGTGCGCCTGGGCTCCGTAGTCGAGCATCTCAGTGGGCATCCGGTGCGCCGAGACCACGTCCGCCTCGTACGGCAGGTCGAACTCGACCAGCGCTGTGGCGGCCTGCTGCATGGTGGCCCAGTCGGAGTCCGACCCCATGACAATGCCGACCCTAGGCGCGGGCTGGTCGCTCACTGCTCGTCCTCCTCCGGCTCGGTGCCCGCGAACCACCCCGCCGCGTGCCGGGCGCGCGCCCGCACCAGGTCGAGGTCGTCGCCGTAGGCGGTGACGTGCCCGATCTTGCGGCCGGGGCGCGGAGCCTTGCCGTACAGGTGCACCCGTACCGACGGGTCGTGGGCGAGCACGTGCGGGTAGCCGGCGTACGGCGGGTGGACCGCGCCCATTGCGTTGACCAGCACGTTGACCATCACCGTCCATCGCGCGCGCGCGGTCGGGGCACCGAGGGGCAGGTCCAGCACCGCCCGCAGATGGTTCTCGAACTGGCTGGTCACGGCACCGTCGATGCTCCAGTGCCCGGTGTTGTGCGGCCGCATGGCCAGCTCGTTGACGAGCACCTGGCCGGAGCGGGTCTCGAACAGCTCGACCGCGAGGATTCCGGTCACGTCGAGCCCACCGGCCAGCCGCAGCGCGATGCTCTGGGCGGCCAGCGCGAGCTCCTCGTCGAGGGCGGGGGCAGGCGCCACGACCTCGTGGCAGACACCGTCGCGCTGCACGGACTCGACCACCGGGTAGACCGCGGTCTGCCCCGACGGTGATCGGGCAACCGAGACCGCGAGCTCACGGACAAAGTCGACCCGCTCCTCGGCCAGCACCTGTGCGCCGCTGCCGGCGGCCGCCTCGAACACCGGCCGGGTGTCTGCCCCGGACGCGACCGTCCACACCCCCTTGCCGTCGTACCCGCCACGACTGGTCTTGAGCACGAGCGGGAAGCCGCCCAGAGCGGACGCGGCGTCGTCCACATCCGTGGCGGAGCCGACCAGCCGCCAGCGGGGACACCCGACGCCCAGTTCGGCAAGCCGGCGGCGCATCACGTGCTTGTCCTGTGCGTGGACAAGAGCTGCCGGCGCCGGGCGGCAGGCCACGCCGTCGGCCTGCAGCGCCTCCAGGTGCGCCGCGGGTACGTGCTCGTGGTCGAAGGTCATCACCTCGCACCCGTCAGCGACCTTGCGCAGCGCGGTGAGATCGGTCGGCGACCCGACCAGCGCATCGGGCACCACCTGGGCAGCGGACGTGTCTGGACCCTCGGCCAGCAGCCGAAGCGGCACGCCCAGCCCGGTCGCGGCCTGCTGCAGCATCCGCGCCAGCTGCCCTCCCCCTACGACGGCGAGCGTCGGCCCGCCCACCGCCGAGGTGTCGATCACCGGCTCAGCCTATCGACGCGGGTCCCCGTAGCCTTCCGGCGATGAGTGGACTGGGTCGTGAGGTCGCCGCGTTCGGCGTGGTGGGGCTGTGCGGCTACACCGTCGACGTGGGGCTGTTCAACCTGCTGCGGTACGCCGGGGATCCGGGTCTGCTGCCAGACAAACCGCTGACGGCCAAGGCCATCTCGGTGGTCGTGGCGACCCTGGTGACGTTCGTCGGCAACCGGTACTGGACCTGGCGGCACCGCCGCGGTGGGGCAGCTCGGCGCGAGGTGGCCCTGTTCTTCTGCTTCAACGGGATCGGGATGGGCATCTCGCTGGCCTGCCTCGCCGTCTCGCACTACCTGCTGGGCTTCGACAGCGCGCTGGCCGACAACATCTCCGCGAACGGGGTCGGGTTGGCGCTGGGCACGACGTTCAGGTTCTGGGCGTACCGCACCCATGTGTTCCCCGCCGACTCGCGCGAGAGCGTCGGCCCTGTCGTCTGACTCCCGCGCCGCCCCTGGCTCGTCTCACCGAGCGCCCGGGGCCCCGTGGTCTCCCCGCGCGTTGCTTCCGTCGTCATCGGTACCGTCGGCGCGATCGAACACCAGGTCGGTCAGCTGCCGGTGCACCGACTCGATCCGCGGTACGTCGTTCAGGCGCATGCCACCCTGCTCGCTGGCCTCGCTGATGATCAGCGAGCCGCATCCCAGTACCCGGTCGACCAGTCCCTTCTCGAACTGGACGTCGTTGACGCGATGCAGGGGGATGGCCCGGCCCACCCTGGTGAGCAGCCCCGAGGTCACCAGCACCCGCATGGTGGTGACGGTGTACTCGGTGCTCAGCCAGCGCAGGAACGGGATCACCGACCACATGACTATCGCGCCCGCAGCCGCCACCCAGATGCCGATCACCACCCACCGCTGCACGTCCCCGTCCCCCACGATCGCGCTCAGATAGCCGGCGATCCCGGCGACCGCAATGAGCACGACTGCGGGCAGGATCAGCGCCTTGGCGTGCGTACGCAGCGACAGCACGACGTCCTCGCCGGCGATGAGCAGTTTGCGGGGCACGGACATGCCACGATGGTGTCAGATCGGCCCGACGTGGCACGGAAGTTGCGACCAGGCGGCTGCCCTGGCCACCGACGCGTCGGAACATCTGTGCCGGGGGTGGCTGCCGGCGAGTCTCACATCACGGTGCCGCCGAGCGTTCCGGACGCACGTGCACGACATCGCCGGCTGCCAAGACCTCCCGGCCCGCAGGGCTGCCCACCACCAGCCGACCGTCTTCGTCGACCGTCTCGGCCCGGCCGGAGACCGTCGACTCGTCGGGCAGCTCCACCCGGATCTCGCGGCCCAAGGTCGCACAGCGACGGATGTACGACGCCTGCAGACCGCCGGTGCTCGGTGCAGCACCTGCCTCGGCATCGAGCACCCAGGCCGCGTACCGCGCCTCGATGGCGCGCAGGACGGAGACGAGCAGCGGCTGCCGGTCGGTGCTGGCGGCCCCTTCCAGCAGCAGCGAGGTCGCGGCAGGCACGGGAAGCTCGGCACGGCTGTTCGTCACGTTGATGCCGACACCAAGCACTGCCGCGGGCCCTGCCGGCGTGTCCACGCGTTCGAGCAGCACGCCGGCCAGCTTGAGCCCGGACACCATGACGTCGTTCGGCCACTTGAGGGTGGCCTCGACCTCGCCCACTGAGCGCACCGCGTCTGCGACCGCAACGCCGGCAAGCAGCGGCAGCCACGACCACTTCGCCACCGCCACCCGCGGGCGGACGAGCAGGGACATGGTCAGTGCCGAGCGCGGCGGTGCCTGCCAGCCGCGCCCCATCCGCCCCCGACCGTCGCTCTGGTGCTCTGCGACGCGAACGGTCGCCTCCTCGGCGCCAGCGCGGGCGGCAGCGGCCAGGTCGGCGTTGGTGCTGCCAGTGCTGTCGACCACGTCCAGGGCTCGCCACCACGACCCCGGGTCGCCCACCCGCAGGGCGCGGCGCAGGGCAGCCGCTTCCAGCGGCGGGCGCTCCAGGCTGCTCCATCGATGGTCCGGGCGAGTTCCCACCGCTGCATTCTCGCCTGTCCTAGTCTGCCCAAGGTGAGCGAGGCGGTGACCGAAAGCAGTGGCGGTACGGACGACATCGACATCCACACCACCGCGGGAAAGCTGGGCGACCTCGACCGGCGCCTCGACGAGGCGGTCCATGCCGGCTCGGCGCGGGCGGTGGACAAGCAGCACGCCCGCGGCAAGCTGACTGCACGGGAGCGGATCGGCCTGCTGCTCGACGAGGGGTCGTTCGTCGAGACCGACGAGCTGGCCCGCCACCGCAGCACCGCCTTCGGGCTGCAGCAGCGACGCCCGTACGGCGACGGTGTCATCACCGGCTACGGCACGGTTGACGACCGCTCGGTGTGCGTGTTCGCGCAGGACTTCACCGTCTTCGGCGGCAGCCTCGGCGAGGTGTACGGCGAGAAGATCTGCAAGGTCATGGACCTCGCCATCCGCACCGGCAGCCCGATCATCGGCATCAACGAGGGCGCCGGCGCCCGCATCCAGGAGGGTGTCGTCTCGCTCGGGCTGTACGGCGAGATCTTCAAACGCAACGTGCACGCATCCGGGGTGGTGCCGCAGGTCTCCCTCATCATGGGCGCCTGCGCCGGCGGACACGTCTACTCCCCGGCGATCACCGACTTCACGGTGATGGTCGACAAGACGTCGCACATGTTCATCACCGGCCCGGACGTGATCAAGACCGTCACCGGCGAGGACGTGACATTCGAAGAGCTGGGCGGGGCCCGCACCCACAACACCAAGTCGGGCAACGCGCACTACCTCGGCTCCGACGAGACCGACGCGATCGACTACGTCAAGGCGCTGCTGAGCTTCCTGCCGAGCAACAACCTCGACGACCCACCCGCCTTCGGTGACGCGGTGCCCGACCCTGCGGTGCTGGAGATCACCGATGCCGACCGTGCGTTGGACTTTCTGGTGCCCGACTCGGCCAGCCAGCCGTACGACATGCATGCGGCGATCCGGGGTGTGCTCGACGACGGTGAGTTCCTCGAGGTGCAACCCCTGTTCGCGCCCAACATCATCATCGGCTTCGGCCGGGTCGAGGGACACTCGATCGGCGTGGTCGCCAACCAGCCGTCGCAGCTGGCGGGCACGCTCGACATCGACGCCAGCGACAAGGCGGCACGCTTCGTGCGTACCTGCGACGCCTTCAACGTGCCGGTGCTGACATTCGTCGACGTGCCCGGATTCCTGCCCGGCACCGACCAGGAGTGGGACGGCATCATTCGCCACGGTGCCAAGCTGATCTACGCCTACGCCGAGGCGACCGTCCCGCTCGTCACCGTCATCACCCGCAAGGCGTACGGCGGGGCCTACGACGTGATGGGCTCCAAGCATCTCGGCGCGGACATGAACATCGCCTGGCCGACGGCGCAGATCGCCGTGATGGGCGCGCAAGGCGCGGTAAACATCCTCTACCGCTCGGAGCTGGCCGACGCGGACGACCCCGAGACCCGGCGCGCCGAGCTGGTCACCGAGTACCAGGACACCCTGGCGAATCCGTACGTGGCCGCCGAGCGTGGCTATGTCGACGCTGTTGTGCGGCCGCACGAGACTCGGGTCGAGGTGGTCCGGTCACTGCGTCTGCTGCGCACCAAGCGGGCCGGGCTGCCGCCGAAGAAGCACGGGAACATCCCACTGTGAGCGGCCGGGTAGGCGAGACCGACGACGCCGAGCCGGCTGTGGTGCCGGAGCTGAGGGTGGTGCGGGGGAACCCCACCGACGAGGAGCTGGCAGCCCTGGTGGCGGTGGTCGCCGCCCGCCAGGCCGCCGCCGGCGCCGACTGGGTGGGTGGGACGCG
>JALYQN010000157.1 GCA_030855835.1 Actinomycetota bacterium
GGTGCGGGCTAGCGTCTGGGCCCATGAGCGGTACCTACCCCCCGCCCCGGTCCGGCCACCCCGACGACCCCGACGATCGCGACCGCACCGGGGAGCGCGACGACGCCGGCGCCGAGACCCACGAGACCGACCCGTACGCGGGCCAGAACCCCTACGCCGATCGCGACCCGCATGCGGACGCGCCGCCACCGCAGCCGTACGGGCAGCGCCCTCCCCAGCAGCAGCCGTCCGGCCAGCAGCAGCCGTCCGGCCAGGTGACCTACGGCCAGCAACCGTTGTATGGCCAGCAGCCTGGTCAACAGCAGCCTTTCGCCGGCGGCTACCCACCGGCGGGCCAGGACCAGAGCCAGCGCAGTGGGCAGCAAGCAAAGGGCTTCTTCGGCGCGCTTTTCGACTTCTCCTTCTCCAGCTTCGTGACGCCCAAGATCGTCAAGATCGCCTACGTCCTGGCGCTCGTCGCGCTGGCCCTGATCTACCTGGTGCTGGTGATCGCCGGCTTCGCCAGCGACACTCCCGCGCTCGGGGTGGTGTGGCTGCTGCTTGGCTGGATTCCCTTCCTGCTGTACCTCGCACTGGTCCGGATGACGCTGGAGCTCTACTTCGCGATCGTCCGGATGAGCGAGGACATCCACCACCGGCTGCCACCTCGCTGACCGGGGCACGCTGACGACCACAGGCTCGCCGCGGCGCGGACCTGCGACGTCTAGGGTGGTCGGATGTCCATCGTCGTCCCGGCCGGTGATCCTGGCGAGGAGCCGCCGGGCGATCCTGTGCTGGTGGCGGCGGTCGGCGCCGAGCTGGACGCCCGCGCCCGCGACCTGTCGCTGTTCCGCCGCGACCTGCACGCGCACCCCGAGCTGGCCTGGAGCGAGGGCCGTACGACCGACGCTGTCGTCACCCGACTGGAGACCGCTGGGCTAAGCGTCAAGCGCCTGGACACCAGCGGACTCGTCGCCGAGGTCGGTGCCGATGACGGCCCGCTGATGGCCTTGCGGGCAGACCTGGACGGCCTGGCGGTGCCGGACACGACCAGCGACCCCTGGCGCTCCACGGTGCCCGATATCGCGCACGCATGCGGGCACGACGTGCACGCAGCGGCGCTCACCGGGGTCGGGGAGGCGTTGGCCGCGGTGCACACCCGCACCCCGCTGCCCACGCGGGTCCGGCTGCTGTTCCAGCCGGCCGAGGAGATCATGCCGGGTGGCGCGAAGGCGCTGATCGCTGCTGGGGCGCTGGAGGACGTCGAACGCATCTACGCCCTGCACTGCGACCCGACGCTCGACGTCGGTCAGGTCGGGCTGCGGGTCGGCCCCATCACCGGCGCATCGGACTCGCTGTCGATCACCCTTGCCGGCAGAGGGGGGCACACATCGCGGCCGCACCTCACCGAGGACCTCACCTTCGCGCTCGGTGTCCTCGTCACCCAGCTGCCGTCCGCGCTGTCGCGACGGCTCGACCCGCGGGCCGGTGCCAGCCTGGTCTGGGGGGCCGTCCACGCCGGCGGGGCGCTGAACGTGATCCCGGCTCGCGGCCGGCTCGGCGGCACGCTGCGGATGCTCGACGCGAGCGCCTGGCATGAAGCCGAGCACCTGGTACGCAGGCTGGTACGCGACCTGGTCTCGCCGTACGGCGTGACCGCCGACGTGGACTACGTCCGCGGGGTGCCTCCGGTCGTCAACGACAAGCAGGCCACCGTCGAGCTCGGCCGCGCGGTCGCCGCCACGCTCGGCCCGGTCTCGCTCGTCCCCACCAGTCAGAGCCTGGGCGGTGAGGACTTCGCCTGGTACGTCCAGCACGTTCCGGGAGCGATGGGCCGGCTCGGCACCCGTACCCCGGGCGGGCCCACGTACGACCTGCACCAGGGCGACCTGCGAGTCGACGAGCGCAGCACCGTCGTGGCGGCCAAGGTGCTGGCGACCGCGGCGGTCGCTACCGATCTCGTAACGACTGCGCGTCCTGACGGCGGGCTCGGCGGCGACGTCAAAGGCGACCCCTAGGATGCTCGCGACGTGCGGCCGGTAGGGACCGCGCGCTTGCTCGGGAGGTAAGACCAGTGCGTCTCAGGGCACGCTTTGTCGCCGGACTCGGCGCCGCCACCCTCGTCCTTGCCGGCTGCGCCAGCGGTGGCTCCGACACGGACAGCGGCGACACCGGATCGGCCAGCGAGGACATCTGCGAGAGCGCGACCGGCGACGGCCCCAAGATCGGCCTCGCCTTCGACGTCGGCGGTGTCGGCGACCAGTCGTTCAACGACTCCGCGTACGCAGGCCTCAAACGTGCCGTCGACGAGCTCGACGCCACCTGCGAGGACCTCGAGGCCCAGGCGGGGGAGAGCGACGCAGATCGCGAGCAGCGGCTGGTCGAGCTTGCCGAGGCCGGCTTCGACACCGTCATCGCGGTTGGTTTCATCTACTCGACGTCGGTCTACACCGTCGCACCGGACTACCAGGACGTGAACTTCGGGATCATCGACGGCTTCAACCCGACGAAGTCCCAGGAGGACCTGCCGAACGTCGCCAACATCAACTTCGCCGCCAACGAGGGCTCGTTCCTCGTCGGGGTGGCTGCCGCGCTGACCACCAAGACCGACAATGTCGGCTTCCTCGGCGGGGTGGACGGCCCGCTCATCCAGGGATTCGAGGCCGGGTACGTGGCCGGGGTCGAGGCGGTGGACCCGAGCATCGAGATCCAGAGCCAGTACCTGTCCCAGGACGATCCGGTCAAGGGCTTCGAGAACCCGGCGGGGGGTGAGACGGCATCCAGCGGCATGTACGACAACGGCGCCGACGTCATCTACCACGCTGCCGGCAAGTCCGGGCTAGGGCTGTTCGATGCCGTCGTCCAGGCGGGCAGGGGCAACTGGGCCATCGGCGTCGACTCCGACCAGTACCTCACCGCCGACGACGACCAGAAGCCGTACATCCTCACCTCGATGCTCAAGCGGGTCGACACCGGCGTCTTCGAGTACGCCGAGGCCTCCGGCAACGGCAACGCCCCCAGCGGTTATGTGACGTACGACCTGAAGAGCGGCGGGGTCGACTACGCCACATCCGGGGAGCACCTGTCGGAGGACACCATCGCCGAGATCGACGACTACAAGCAGCAGATCATCGCCGGCGACATCAAGGTGCCCACCGAGCCGTCGTCCTGAGCGATGCCCGGGTCAGCGGTCAGCCTCCAGGGCATCGCAAAGCGGTTCCCCGGGGTGGTCGCCAACCAGGACGTCAGCCTGGAAGTGCGCAGCGGCACTGTGCACGCGGTAGTCGGTGAGAACGGCGCGGGCAAGTCCACGCTGATGAAGATCCTCTACGGCGTGCAGCGACCCGACGAGGGCACGATCACCGTCCGCGGCGAGCAGGTGAGCTTCTCCTCGCCCACCGACGCGATCGCGCACGGTATCGGGATGGTGTTCCAGCACTTCCAGCTGGCAGACAACCTGACCGTGGTGGAGAATGTCGTCCTGGGCGCAGAGCGGCTGCACGGGATCGGCGACAAGGCAAGTGCCGAGATCGATCGGATCAGCACCACGTACGGCTTCGCGCTCGACCCGGATGCGCTGGTCGAGACGCTCGGCGTGGGGGAGCGGCAGCGGGTCGAGATCCTCAAGGTGCTGTACCGCGGCGCTCGCATCATCATCTTGGACGAGCCGACCGCGGTGCTGGTGCCGCAGGAGGTCGAGGCGCTGTTCGCCAACCTGCGTGAGCTGCAGCGCGAGGACCACACGCTGCTGTTCATCTCGCACAAGCTCGACGAGGTGCTTGCCATCGCCGACGAGATCACCGTCCTGCGCCGGGGCGCCACCGTCGGCACGGTGCGCCCGGCCGATGTCACCCAGCACGACCTGGCCGAGCTGATGGTGGGCGCCGAGCTGCCCGACCCGGGGGGCGGTCAGTCGACGGTCACCGACCGCCTCGTGCTCGAGGTGCGAGACCTTAGGGTGGACGACCCCGACGGGCGCCACCTGCTGAGCGACGTGAGCTTGTCGATCCGGGCCGGTGAGGTGGTGGGCGTCGCCGGGGTCGAGGGCAACGGTCAGACAGAGCTGGTGGAGGCGGTTGTCGGCCTGCGGCGCGCCGCGGCCGGCGGCATCGCCCTCGGC
>JALYQN010000168.1 GCA_030855835.1 Actinomycetota bacterium
GTGCCTGCCGTACCCGACGGACGACCGAGCCAGCGAGGGCGACTGCCGACGCTGCCCGGCCTGGAGGGCCTGCGGGCGGTGGCCGTCCTCGGCGTGGTCCTCTACCACCTCGGCCTGCCGTGGCTGCCGGGCGGGTTTCTCGGCGTCGACGTCTTCTTCGTGCTGTCCGGCTTCCTCATCACCACGCTGGTGGTCGAGGAGATCGAGCGGACTGGTCGCCTGAGCCTGCGCGGCTTCTATGCGCGGCGGGCACGCCGGCTGCTGCCCGCGCTGTTCGTGTTGCTGGCCGTGCTGGCACTGCTGGCCGTCGTACTGCTTCCCGAGGAACGTGGTGAGCTGCGCCGCGACCTGGTCGCCGCCCTGCTGTACGTCTCGAACTGGTCGTACGTCTTGGCCGACCAGTCGTACTTCGAGGCTGCCGGTCGGCCACCGCTGCTGCAGCACCTGTGGTCGCTTGCCGTCGAGGAGCAGTTCTACCTGCTGTGGCCCGCTGTGGTCGCCGCCGCAATGGTTGTCGGACGGCGCCGGGTGCGTCGGGTCGCGCTGGTCGCGGCGGGGGTGTCGGCGGTGTGGATGGCCGCCCTGGCGGTGTCGGGCGGCTACCCGGTGCCGAACGACCCCAGCCGTGCCTACTTCGGCACGGACACCCACGCGATGGGCCTGCTGCTCGGCGCGGCCCTGGCGACCTGCTGGACACCGTGGCGGATCTGGGCATCGGATCCCAGCTGGCTCACGAGCAGTCGCCCCCGCCCCCAGCGGGTCGGCGTTGCGATCGTGGACCTCGCCGGCCTGCTGGCGCTTGGCGGCGTGGTGTGGACGTTCTGCTCGGTGGGGGAGTTCTCGCCGTTGCTGTACCGAGGCGGCTTCCTCGCACTCGCCGCCTGCACGGCCGTGCTGGTCGCGGCCCTCGCCCATCCGGCCGGCCTGCTCGGACGTGGGCTCGCGGTCCAGCCGCTGCGCTACCTCGGCGAGCGGTCGTACGGCATCTACCTGTGGCACTGGCCGCTCGTCCTGGTGACCCGGCCGGGGTTCGAGCTCCCGTTCGGAGGCCTTGCCTCCGTTCTGCTGCGGCTCGGCATCGTCCTCGCGGCCGCCGAGCTGTCCTACCGGTATGTGGAGCGCCCGGTCCGCGACGGTGCGCTCGGCGAGCTGGTGCGCCGGGTTCGGTGGCCGGGATCCGCACCCGCGAGCATGAGGGCCAAGGTGGTGAGCGGCGCGGCGGCCCTCGCGCTGGGCCTCACCACGATCGGCGTCGGCCTGTTCACTGCTTCCGCCTCCAGCGGGCCCAGCTCGGAGGGGGTCGTCCAGCCGCCTCCGGGGCCAACGGCTCGTTCGGAGCCCCCGGCTGCCGCGCCGGCTCGGGCCTCGATCTCGGTGTTCGGCGACTCGGTGGTCTACGGCGCTGCCTACGAGCTGCGGGCCGCCGGTGCCCGGGTGTCGGCCGGTGAGGCGCGCACGTTCGACGAGGTGCTGACACAGCTGTCGGTCGCAGCTGAGCAGGGCACCCTGGCCGAGACTGTCGTGTTGCACGCGGGGAACAACGGGCCGATCGACGAGAAGGCGATGCAGGAAGTGCTCGACGACCTGACCGGCCACCAGGTCCACGTCGTCACCCTGCACGTGCCGCGGACGTGGCAGACGTACAACAACGACGTGCTCGAACGCGCGGCCGCGAGGTACCCGAACGTGCGCCTGCTCGACTGGTATGCGCAGGCGTCGGCGCACGAAGGCTGGCTGTACCCCGACGGCACCCACCTGACCGCAGAGTCCGGGCGCAGGGGGTACACGACCTGGCTGCTGGGTCAGCTCCGGTCGTGACCGGCGGCGCGAACCCCCTCCGGGCAGTGTTCGAACCGCGCCGGGTCGCGCTCGTCGGCGCGTCGGAGCAGCCGGGCCGGGTGGGGGCGGTGTTCTGGCGCAACCTGGAGAGCTTCCCGGGCGAGGTGGTGCCGGTGACGGCGGGCGGTGAGCCGGTCTTCGGCCACCGCGCATACGCCTCACTGCGGGACGTGGAGGGGACGGTTGACCTCGCGGTGGTCGCGGTCCCTGCTGCCGCGGTGCCAGGGGTGATCCGAGACGCCGGGGCGCGGGGGGTCCCGGCGGCCGTCGTCATCAGCGGCGGGTTCGCCGAGACCGGACCCGAGGGCGCCGTGCTGCAGCACGAGCTGGTGACCGCCGCGCGCGAGGCCGGGGTCCGGTTCGTCGGCCCCAACTGCCTGGGCGTGCAGAACTGCGACCTGCCGTTGAACGCGTCGATGGCTCGTGGTCTGCCGGCCGGTGGTGGCGGGATCTCGCTGGTCACCCAGTCCGGCGCCTATGGCATGGCGATCCAGGCCGTCGGGCTGGACGAGGGCACCCGGTTCGCCAAGGTGTACGCGGCCGGCAACAAGGCCGACATCGGTGACGCCGAGCTGCTGGCCTATCTCGGTGCCGACCCGGCCAGCCGTACGCTCTGCGTGTTCTGCGAGTCGCTGCCCGATGGGCGCGCGTTCGTCGAGGCGGCTGCCCGGGTGACGCCGCACAAGCCGGTCATCGTGGCCCGGACCGGCCGCTCAGCTGCCGGCTCGCGGGCGGCCGTGTCGCACACCGCCGCCCTGGCCGGCAACCAACGGGTCTGGCGCGCGGCGCTGGTCCAGGCGGGAGTGGTCCTGGCCCGATCAGGACTGGAGATGATGGACGCCGCCCGGGCTCTCGACACGCAACCGGTGCCGGCCGGCCCCCGGGTCGCGGTGATCACCAACTCCGGTGGGACCGGGGTGGAGCTCGCCGACCTCCTCGCCGACGAGGGGCTCGACGTCCCCGAGCTGTCAGCGCAGCTGCAGGCCGAGCTGCGGGAGGTGCTGCCGGCCCACGCCAGCAGCGCCAACCCGGTCGACATCACCCCGGTCTGGGGTCGCTACGCCGAGCTGTACCCGCTGCTGGCCGACCGGCTGGCCCGCTCCGACGAGGTGGACGTCGTGGTCGCGGTGCTGCTGCACCGCTCGGCAACCGACGACGATGCCG
>JALYQN010000181.1 GCA_030855835.1 Actinomycetota bacterium
CCCTCGCCCCGCTCCGGGTCGATCCCGACACCGCGGTGTTGACCAGCCGGGCCGGTGCGGTGCTCGACGGGGCGCTGCAGCCGAACACCGCGGCCTGGTTCCACCCTGGCTGACCCCGGCACTGACCCCGGCACTGACACAGCAGCGGTGGGGGAAAGCCTCTTGTGCACCCCGAACACGGCCACGTACTTTCGTCTTACGCAGGGAAGGAGGTGGTCCGATCAATGAGTGACAGACGGACGTGCGAGGTGGCTGCCCGCTAGTCGCCACTGCTTGCTGTGATCCGCAGGCCGCGCTGCGACCCGGCGAATCCACGGCAGTCACCCGGCCCGCAGGGTGCCGAGCCCCGTCCGCTCGGCAGGCGGAGCCGCTCCGGCCGGACGCCGGTGTGGTGCACCGCACCCTGCGGGCCGACCCATGTCCGGTGCGAGCCGGCCGTGCGGGGCAGGCTGAGGGAACCTTTCCTCAGGGGGCGAGGCGGTCGCGCCGCCACCCGGACCCGGCGGTACGGACGAAGCGCAACCGGTCGTGCATACGCCCGGGACGGCCGTGCCAGAACTCCATCTGCTGTGGCACCACCCGCCAGCCACCCCAGTGTGGTGGGCGCGGGACCGGCTGCTCGTCGCCGAAGCGCCGCTCCAGGGCCTCGTAGCTGGCCTCGAGCTCGGCCCGGTCGGCGACGACTCGCGACTGCGGCGACGCCCAGGCACCGAGCTGTGATCCGCGCGGCCGGGAGGCGAAGTAGGTGTCGCTCACCTGGTCCTCGACCGGCTGGGCAACCCCCTCCACGCGCACCTGCCGCTGCAGGTCGTGCCACAACAGCGTGAGCGCGCACCGCGGGTCGGCGGCCAGCTCGCGACCCTTGCGGGACTCATAGTTGCTGTAGAACACGAGCCCGCCGTCGACCATCCCCTTGAGCAGCACGATCCGCACCGACGGTGAGCCGTCGGCGGCCACCGTCGCCAGCACCATCGCGTTCGGCTCCACCAGCGCCCCCGCTTCATGGGCGGCCACCGCGTCGCCGAGCCAGCGGTCGAACAACGCATACGGCTCGTCGCCGGCGGCATCCTCGTGCAGGCCACTGTCGCCGTACTCGCGCCGCAGCCGCGCCAGCACCTCCCGCGCGGTGGACGGCTGCTGCTCGGACGACATTGGCGCAGCGTAGGTGCTGCACCACCCCTCCGCCGGGTAGCGTCGCTGCCCATGCCATCGCCGCCGAACATCCCGGCCGGCCTGCTGCCGATCGACGGCCGCTTCGGCTGTGGGCCGTCGAAGGTGCGGCCCGAGGCGCTCGCCGCGCTGGCTGCGACCGGCACCAGGCTGCTCGGCACCTCGCATCGGCAGCCGCCGGTGCGTGCGCTCGTGCGCCGGGTGCGCGAGGGGCTGGGCGCGCTGTTCGGACTTCCCGATGGCTACGCGGTGGTGCTCGGCAACGGTGGTGCCAGCGCCTTCTGGGACGTCGCCACCTTCGGCCTGATCCGCGACCGCAGCCAGCACCTGCTGTTCGGCGAGTTCTCGGCCAAGTTCGCCGCGGCATCGACGCTGGCGCCGTTCCTCACCGGGCCGTCGGTCATCTCCTCGCCGCCGGGCACCCGCCCGACCCCGGCGGCCGAGGCCGGGGTGGACGCCTATGCCTGGGCGCACAACGAGACCTCCACCGGGGTCATGACCGACGTACGACGGGTGGCCGGTGCCGACGACGGTGCGCTGGTGCTCGTCGACGCGACCTCCGCAGCCGGTGGGTTGCCGGTCGACGTCGGAGAGGTCGACGCGTACTACTTCGCGCCGCAGAAGTGCTTCGCCTCCGAGGGGGGACTGTGGGTGGCCCTGCTGTCACCCGCCGCGCTGGAGCGGGCAGCCGAGATCACCGCCTCCGGCCGGTTCGTGCCGGTGTCGCTGGACCTGGCCGTGGCGATCGACAACTCGGCCAAGGATCAGACGTACAACACCCCAGCCGTGGCGACCCTTTTCCTGCTGGCCGAGCAGGTCGACTGGCTGAACGGGCACGGCGGCCTCGGCTGGGCCGTGGGCCGCACGTCCGACTCGTCGGGGCGGCTGTACCGGTGGGCCGACAAGACGGCGTACACCCAGCCGTACGTCGCCGACCCCGATGCGCGGTCACTGGTCGTCGGGACCGTCGACTTCGACGCAGACGTCGACGCGGCGGCCGTGGCACGGGTGCTTCGCGGTAACGGCGTCATGGACGTGGAGCCCTACCGCAAGCTCGGCCGCAACCAGCTGCGGGTGGGGATGTTCCCGGCGGTGGACCCGGCCGACGTCGACGCGCTGACCGGTTGCATCGACTGGGTCGTCGAACACCTCGCCTGACGCGTGTCGCTGGATCGAGTGGGCAAGATCGAGTGGGCAAGATCGAGTGGGCGAGATCGAGTGGGCGAGATCGAGTGACGCAAAGCCGATCCGGCAGCGCTAGCGATCGGCGGCGAGCGATCCGGGTCGGTCAGCGGCCTGCGCGCCGGCGGCGGACCAGGAGCACGGCGGCCGACATCGTCAGCACCGCCGATCCCACCAGGACGGCTACCAGCACGAACGGCTGGTCGTCGTCGGCGGGGTCCGGTAGCCCGTCCTCCAGCCCACGAGGGATGCGGACGCGCGGTTCGTCCCGGGTCAGCGCCCGGCCCACCCGTGCTGGCAGCAGGACCTCGTCGATCAACGCCGGGCTCCCCTCGGAGCCCGCGAGCAGCAGACCCCGCGACAGCGCGGTCACGGACTCGCCCTGCTCCTGGCGCGGCAGGGCAAAGGACTCGATCAGCTCCCAGCCCGGCAGCCGGTAGACGAACGCGGCGGTATAGGTGCGCAGCACCGCGGCATCCCCGCCGGGCAGCATCACGCCGTCAGTCACCAGCACGGGCGGGTCGACGTCGGGTACCGGTTCCGGGGTGATCGGCTGGCCGGGCGAGCGCCTGGCGGGTAGCCGGAGAACCTGCGCGCCGAACACGCCCTTGGTCACCAGCCACCCGACGCCCCCGGCGGGGTCGACGAGCAGGGCCTCGACATCCGTGGCGCCGTCTGCGTACGTCAGCGGGTAGCGCCGCGGGGTCACGGCGCCGGCTCCGCGACCGGGGGCCGGCAGCGCGTACAGCGCGGTGTCCGACCTGTCGGCACCGTTGTCGCCGGTGTCGGCCACCCAGAGCACCTCGTCGGCGCCGACCGCGAGCGCCTCCAGGTCGTCGGTGTCGGTGTCGACCCCGACCAGCGTGGTCGTGCCCGCAACCTCGCCGGTGGTCCGGTCGACCACGTACACGACCGAGTCGTGGCCCGAGTCGTTCACGGTGTAGATCAGGTCGCGCTCGGCCGGCGAGACCGCGAGGCCGCTCGACTCCGTGATCCGCGAGTCGTCGATCACGATCTCGCTGAGCCCGTCCTGCCCCCATGTCTGCGCCGCACCGGCGCCGCTGACGACAAGTAGCGCCAGCAGGGCGGGCAGCCGCAGACGGCCCAGCAGCCGGACCAGGCGGCGGATCACCGTCTCGGCACCTCGAGCAGCTCGGCCAGCCTTGGGGTGACCTGCCAGTCCGCGACCAGCCGGTCGTAGTCGGCCCGGACGTCAGCGTGGCCTACCGATCCGGTCCACACGCAGCGCAGCAGGCTGTTGCGTGGAGTGTGGGCACTGTCGACGAACTCCACCACGTCGACGCGGTACCCGTGCAGGCGCATCAGCGCCGCCCGAAAGCCGTCGGTGAGCGTGTCCGCGAGGCGCTCACGCAAGATCGCGTGCCGAGTCAGCAGGGCGTACGGAGCCGGCGGACGCCGGGCCCGCAGCTGCGCCTGCAGGTGGTGGTGGCAGCACGACGCCGCCATCACCACCGGCGCCTGCCAGCCCAGCGCCCTGGCCAGCGCCTCGTCGGTGGCGGTGTCGCACGCGTGCAGCGCCAGCACGATGTCCGGCGGCCGGTCCAGGTCGACGGCGCTGATGTCGGCCGCGACGAATCGCAGCCCGCTTGCGTCGAGGCGGGTCGCCAGTGCGGTGTTGCGTTCGCGGGCCTGCGTCCTGACGTCCACCCCGGTCATCGCGACCGGCACGCCCCGCACCTGGGTGAGGAACCGGTAGGCGGCGAACGTGAGGTAGGCGTTGCCGCAACCGAGGTCCACAACTCGCAGCGGCTCGGCCGGCGTCGGCGCGCGCAGCCGACCGGATCCGGCGGCGTCGTCGAGCAGGAGGTCGAGCTGGCGGCAGAACGCCTCCACCTGTCGGTGCTTCGACTGCCGGGAAGGCTTGACCACGCCGGCGTGGGAGCTGATCCCAACAGCGACGAGGAAGGCGTCGTCGGGGGGCAGGATCCGTCGCTTGACCCGGTCGTGCGGCGCCGGCACCGGGGCCACCGAGTCGACCGGCCGCACGGCCTCGTGCAGCTGTGCGGCGCCTGCCTTGGTCACCCGCAGCTGCAGCGTCGTGGCGGCGAACTCCAGGTGCCAGCTGTTGAACGGGATGGCGAGCACCTCGTCAATCAGGGTGGCCGCCTCGGCTGCGGCGACGTTGCGGGTGTGCGCCTGGGTGCTGTCGTACACCGTGGACTGCAGGTGACGGCCGGACTCGAGGTCAACCGGCCGTAGCTCGGCGCGGCGCCACCTCGGCTGCTCGCCGCGGCGTCGGCCGGACCCGATGGCGCGAACCAGGTCGTCGTCGAGCAGCCGGTCACGGACCCGCGCCATCGCCTCGTCCAGGGGGACGGGCACCCGGATCACCTGCTCACGGCGACGGCGACGACGACGAGCAGCAGCGCCACGAGCAGGCCCGGGATCACGAGCCGGCCGTGGCGGGGATTCACCCCGCCGAGTCTAGTGAGCGGCCGGGTCGGGGACCTGCGCGTCGGTGTCCTCCCGCGGGGCGGTGAACCGGTAGCTGTCCACGGTCTCCCAGTCGTCGGGCCCACCGACGCCACCGGGCACCCAGCGGACGATTCGCATCTCGTCGGCTTGCCACCCGATGCCGGAGAAGCCGGCCAGCCGGCTCATCGCCTGCCGGGCGTCGAACGGCCCACGGGACCCGTGCGCGATGGTGATGCTGGCACGGAAGGAGCGCCGGTCCAGGAACAGCCCGTACGGCTGGACCATCGACGGGATCGCCCGGGCCAGGCTCCACAGGGCGTCGACGTCGCCAGCGAGCCCGACGGTGAGCGTCTCAGCCCGTCCCTCCTCGGGTAGGGCCTCCGCCCCGACCATCTGCAGCATCAGCGGATGACAGTAGGACCCGATCTTGGTCAGGGTTTCGCGGATGGTCACCGACTCCCGCAACCCCAGGTTGCCGAAGTAGGCCAGCCGCAGCTGCCACTCGTGACGCGGCAGCCACGGCACCGCAGGCTCGTCCCCTCCGGCGCGGTCGACGGCCTGCCCGAGCTCAGCGAAGGCCTCGGCGGGCGGAACGATTACCGCGTGGAGTCGCATGACGACACATTGTAGTCGCATGGGCCGAGGATGGTCACCCCGGCACGTTCTCCGATCGCTCGATCTGCGCGCCGGCGGGGCGTACGTCCAGCACGGGATGCCGGCCGACGTGGGCCCGGATCACCAGCCCGCTGGAGCGCGTGAAGACCGCCGCGGCCGCCAGCGTGCCGACCAGCGCCACCGCACCCCCGCCGATGAGGGTCCATCGAGCGCCGAACTGGTCGCCGACCCACCCGATGACCGGCGCCCCGAGCGGTGTGCCGCCCATGAAGATCATCATGTACAGCGCGGCCACCCGACCGCGCATCTCCGGCACGACCGACAGCTGCATGGTGGCGTTGGCGGCGGTGATCACGGTTAGCGCGGTGATCCCCACCAGCGGCAGCCACAGCGCGAACGTCAGATAGGTCGGCATCAGCCCCGCCACCATCTCGACCAGGCTGAACGCGACCGCCGCGCAGACCACGAGCCGTGCCCGCGGGCGAGCCCGCCGGGCGGCGAACAGCGCACCGGCCAGCGAACCGACCGCCATGATCGAGCCCAGCAGGCCGTAGGCCCCGGCACCCTCGTCGAACACCTGGGTGGCCATCAGGGCGGTGGTCAGCTGGAAGTTCAGCCCGAACGTGCCGACGAAGAACACGATGGCGAGGATCATCATCAGGTCGGGCCGGCCGCGCACGTAGCGCAGCCCGTCCCGGATCGCGCCCGGCCCGGCCTGGGCGGGTTCGGCCGGGCGCAGCCGGTCGGCGTCGAGCGCCCGCAGCGAGCAGATCACGGCCAGGTAGCTCACCGCGTTGAGCGCTATCACCCAGCCGGTCGCAGCAACGCCCGAGCCGAGCAGCGCAATGAGTCCGCCGGCGGCGGCCGGGCCGATCACGCGAGCCAGGTTGAACGATGCCGAGTTGAGTCCGACCGCGTTGGTCAACACCTCCGGACCGACCATCTCGACCACGAACGACTGCCGGGCCGGCGCGTCGAACGCGGTGCCGACGCCGAGCAGCAAGGCGAGCACGTACACGTGCCAGGTCTGCGCCAGCCCGGTGATCGCAAGCAGGCCCAGCACCCCTGCGGGCACGGCCATGGACAGCTGGGTGGCGATCAGTACCCGTCGCTTCGGGAACCGGTCGGCGACCAGCCCGGCGTACGGGGACAGCAGCAGCATCGGCAGGAACTGCAGCCCGGTGGTGATGCCGAGCGCGACGCCGTCGCCGGCTGACAGCTGCAGCACCAGCCAGTCCTGGCCGACCCGCTGCATCCAGGTACCGGTGTTGGACACCAGCGCACCCATGGCGTAAAGGCGGTAGTTGCGGATCGCCAGCGCGCGGAAGGTGCGCCTCACGACTGGGCCAGCTGCTCGAGCAGCGGCGTGACCCGACGCAGTAGCTCACGCTGCTCGGGCTGCAGCGCGCGCAGCCGCTGCGCAAGCCAGGCATCGCGCCGACGACGTTCGGCCTCGAGCAGGCGGGCTCCGGCGACGGACAGCTGCACCATCACCTGACGGCGGTCGGTCGGGTGCGGCTTGCGGGCCACCATGCCGCTGCGCACGAGGCAGTTGACCGTGCGGGTCATCGAGGGGGGCTGCACCTTCTCGTAGGCGGCCAGGGCCCCGATGGTCATGGCGCCACGACGGTGCAGCGTGCCGAGTGCGGACAGCTGGGTGGCGGTGAGGTCGGTGTCCCGCTCCTGACGGAGCCGGCGGGCAAGCCGGCCGGTGGAGACGGCCAAGGCGCTCGCCCCGTTGCCAGCGTTGGTGCCGGTGCGCACTCGCAGAGTCGCTCCCTCAGTGATCGCGGCCGCCTTTCCAGTCATCACGGCGAACGTATCTCATTAGCCATGCTAATCAAATCGCTCGGGTCCCGGATGACCTACTCTGAGGGGGTGGACAACCCGATGGACCGGTTGCGCGAGGGCGGCGAGCTGCTGCGCCCGGCGTCAGCTCACGAGCTCGGCCGGCCCGACGTCACCGAGCACGAGTTCGCCAACCGGACGTACCTGGTGGCGCAGGTGCAGCCGCTGGACTTCGACGGGTTCCGCACGATCGCGGTCGGCGCGGCGCTCTGGCTGGTCGCGTTCATCGCGTTGCTGCCATTCCGGTCCACGCTGGAAGACAGCGGGCGGTCATGGTGGCTGTGGACCTGCCTGGCCGGCTTCGGCCTGGGTGTGATCGGCGTGGAGTCCTGCCGCCGGCGGCGCCGGCACCTGCGCGGCAAGCTGACCGCCGGCTGAGCCTGGTCAGTCCCAGGCGAGCATCTCGTAGGCCACCGTGTCGATGACCGGGTCGGGCAGGCGCCGCTCCACCCGGGGGCCTGGCACCCGGACATCGGAATGTCCTCCGCAGCCGTGGTCGAGCGAGACCACCCGGCCGTCGTCGGCGACGTTGCCGTTTCCGCAGACACCGAACAGCAGTCCCAGGGGGCCCGCCATCCGCACCAGGAAGCCACAACCGATGCATCGGCCCGGTGCCTGCTTGGCGGTTGCCGCGGCCGGTCCCCGGTCGCCGTCGTACCAGCGTTCGGCGGCCTCCTCGCGGCCCTCCAGCGACAGCACCCGCTCCCGGCCGAGGCCGATCTCGTATGCGGCCTGGCGCACCGAGCTGTCGTCGACTAGCGGCTCGACGGCCGGATCCCCCACCAGCCAGCCGGGTGCCAGGCGGGGGTCGGTGTCGTCGACCGGGAGCAGGTCACCCGGGCCGAGGTCGTCCGGGCGTACCCGCTCGGACCAGGGCACCCACGGTGGTGGGACCACGGCATCCTCACCGGGGAGCAGCGCCACCT
>JALYQN010000194.1 GCA_030855835.1 Actinomycetota bacterium
CGGCATCGGCCACCGCGCCGTAGCCCTCGGCCCACACGAGCCGGCCGCCGCGCACCACCCCGGCGGCGACGGACGGCTGCCGGTCGCGGGACTGCACCAGGGCGAGCTCGTGCCGGAGCGCCCGAGCCGTGGACGGCAGCAGTGGCGCCGCGTCCGCCGGCTCACGGCTCACGTGAAGGCGTCCGGCGGCGGACAGGCACACACCAGGTTGCGGTCGCCGAAGGCCTGGTCGATGCGCGCGACCGGCGGCCAGTACTTGTCCCGGCCGTCGCCACCGGCCGGCAGCGCGCCCAGCTCGCGGTCGTACGGGCGGTCCCACGCGCCGGTCACCGCGGCCACCGTGTGCGGGGCGTGTCGCAGCGGGCTGTCCTCCACCGGCCACTTCCCGTCGACCACCTGCTGAGCCTCATCGGCGATGGCGATCATCGCGTCGCAGAACCGGTCCAGCTCGGCGAGGTCCTCGGACTCGGTCGGCTCCACCATCAGGGTGCCGGGAACCGGGAAGCTCATCGTCGGCGCGTGGAAGCCGTGGTCGACCAGTCGCTTGGCGACGTCGTCGACGCTCACGCCGCTGGCCTTGGTGAGACCGCGGAGGTCGAGAATGCACTCGTGCGCCACGAGCCCGTGCGCGCCGCTGTAGAGCACCGGGATGTGCTCGCGCAGCCGGGCCGCGACGTAGTTGGCGGCCAGCACGGCGACCCCGGTGGCCTCCCGCAGCCCGTCGGCTCCCATCATCGCCAGGTACAGCCACGGGACGGGCAGGATGCCGGCCGAACCGAACGGAGCGGCACTGACCGGTCCGACGCCCCGACGGCGGTCGGGGTCGGGGTGGGCGGGGTGGCTCGGCAGGTACGGCACCAGATGCTCGGCCACCGCGACCGGTCCGACACCGGGGCCGCCGCCGCCGTGCGGAATGCAGAACGTCTTGTGCAGGTTGAGGTGCGACACGTCGCCGCCGAACGCGCCCGGGCGAGCGTGTCCCAGCAGCGCGTTGAGGTTGGCACCGTCGACGTAGACCTGCCCCCCGTGCTCGTGCACGACCTCGCACAGCGTGGTGATCCCGTCCTCGTACACCCCGTGTGTCGACGGGTAGGTCACCATCACCGCGGCCAGGGTGTCAGCGTGCTCGGCGCACTTGGCCCGAAGGTCGTCGAGGTCGACGCCGCCGTCGCCGGCAGCGGCCACGACAACGACGCGCATCCCGGCGAGCACCGCCGACGCGGCGTTGGTCCCGTGCGCCGACGACGGTATGAGGCAGACATCGCGGGCATCGTCGCCGCGCCCCAGGTGATAGGCATGGATGGCCATCAGACCCGCCAGCTCGCCCTGTGAGCCGGCGTTCGGCTGCACCGACACCGCGGCGTAGCCGGTCACGTCGGCCAACCAGCCTTCCAGCTCCGACACCAGCTCGATCGCCCCGGAGGCGTCCGCGGCCGGCACGAACGGGTGCAGGTCGGCCAGCTCCGGCCACCCCAGGGGCTCCATCTCTGTGGTGGCGTTGAGCTTCATCGTGCACGAGCCCAGCGGGATCATTCCGCGGTCGAGCGCGTAGTCACGGTCGGCGAGCCGTCTCAGGTAGCGCAGCATCGCCGTCTCGGATCGGTGCTCGTGGAACACCGGGTGGGTGAGGTACGGGGTGCGGCGCAACACCGCTTGCGGTAGCGCGTCTTCGGTGACCGCGTCCACCGACTCGACGTCTGCGGTGACCCCGAAGGCCGCCCACACCGCCTCCAGGTGCTGGCGGCAGGTCAGCTCGTTGGTGCTGATACCCACGTGGTCGCCGTCGACCTCGCGCAGGTGGACGCCGGCCCGGCGGGCGGCGGCGAGCACGTCGGCCGCCCGGCCGGGCACCCGTACGGTCAGCGTGTCGACGAACGTCTCGGTGACCACGTCGACGTCCGCGGCCCGCAGCCCAGCGGCCAGCACCGCCGCATAGCGGTGCACCCGCCGCGCGATCGCGGCCAATCCTTCCGGCCCGTGGTAGATCGCGTACATGGCAGCGGCGACGGCGAGCAGCACCTGCGCGGTGCAGATGTTGGAGGTCGCCTTGTCCCGGCGGATGTGCTGCTCACGGGTCTGCAGCGCCAGCCGGTACGCCGGCCGGCCGTCGGCGTCCTTCGAGACACCGACGAGGCGCCCGGGGAGGTGTCGCTGCAGCCCGTCGCGGACTGCCATGAAGCCCGCGTGCGGTCCGCCGTACCACATCGGGACGCCGAAGCGCTGGGTCGAGCCGACCGCGACGTCTGCTCCCAGCTCGCCGGGCGACTCCAGCAGGCACAGCGCGAGCGGGTCCGCCACCACCACCGCCAACCCACCGCGCTCGTGCGCCTGGGCGATCAGCGGGCCGACGTCTCGTACCGTCCCGGAGGCGCCGGGGTAGGCGACCAGCGCGGCCGACACCGCTTCGCCCCGGGTGTCGGGCAGCCCTCCGGACAGGTCGGCCACGACCAGCTCGATCCCCAATGCGGCCGCGCGGGTGCGCAGCACCGCGAGCGTCTGCGGCAGCAGGTCAGCGTCGGCGACCACCGGTGCGAGGCCCGCCTCGCCGCGCAGCGCGCGCCGGGCCAGCGTCATCGCCTCGGCTGCGGCGGTGGCCTCGTCGAGCAGCGAGGAACCGGCGATCGGCAGGCCCGTCAGGTCGGCGACCACGGTCTGGAAGTTCAGCAGCGCCTCGAGCCGGCCTTGAGAGATCTCCGGCTGGTACGGGGTGTACGCGGTGTACCAGGACGGGCTCTCCAGCACGCCGCGGCGGATGACCGCCGGGGTCGCGGTGGGGTGGTACCCGAGTCCGATCATGGCGACGCCGGGAACGTTGACGGCCAACCGCTCCCGCAGTCGCGCCAGCGCGGCCCGCTCGTGCATCGGCTCCGGGAGCATGGCGGTCTCGGCCTGTGCGTCGGACCGGATGCCGGCCGGGACCGCGGCCAGCATCAGCTCGGCCAGGCTGTCGTACCCGACCGTGGCGAGCATCGTGTCCAGCTCGGCTGGACGGGGGCCGAGATGGCGGCGCGAGAACGGGTCGGCGGCGTCGAGCTCGTGCAAGGTCGGTCGGTCGGACATCGGCTGCTCCCGGGTCAGGACGGTCATCGAGCGCGTCCCTCCCCTCTGTCACACCGTGTCGCCCACTGGGGGGTCGCCACGAGGCTCCAGAGCGGCCTGCTCCGCGCGGTCCTGGTGCCTGAGAGGTTCCGGGAGGAGTTGCCCCTTCGGCGCTGCCCGAACAGATCTGGTGGTCCGGGTCAGCTCTCCCACGCGGCGTCAACAGCCACTGTCAAACGTACCAGCGTGCAGGGGCGGGGGGCCGAATTGACGTCGAGCGCGCTCGAAGTCCTACGGTCGTCGACATGGATATGGAAGTGACCGCGTGGATGTCCATGCACCACGCCATGAACGCGCAGAGCGACCGCAGGCCGTTCTCCCGGGCAACGCTGCGCCGGATCGGCGCCTTCGCGCGGCCGCACAAGACCCGGCTCATCCAGTTCCTCGCGCTCAGTGTGGTCACCGCGGTGCTCGCGGTCGCGACCCCGGTGCTCGCCGGCGAGGTCGTAGACGCGATCGTCAAGAGCGAGCCGCTCGGCGTGGTGACCGGGCTGGCACTGCTGATCGCCGGGATCGCCGTCGCTGAGGCGGCACTCGGACTGCTGACCCGCTGGCTGTCCGCGAGCATCGGCGAGGACCTGATCCTCGACCTGCGCACCGCCGTCTTCGACCACATCCAAAAGATGCCGATCGCGTTCTTCACCCGCACCCACACCGGTGCCTTGGTCAGCAGGCTGAACAACGACGTGATCGGCGCGCAGCGCGCCTTCAGCGGCACCCTGTCCGGACTCGTCAGCAACCTGGTGATGCTGCTGCTCACCTTGGTCGTGATGATGCGACTGTCCTGGCAGGTGACCCTGCTGGCACTGCTGCTGCTGCCGGTGTTCGTCCTGCCGGCCCGTGCGATGGGGAGCCGGCTGGCCCAGCTCCAGCGCGAGTCGGCGAACCACAACGCCATCATGAGCACCCAGGCCACGGAGCGGTTCTCCGCGCCCGGTGCGACGCTGGTGAAGCTGTTCGGGCGGCCGTCGCGTGAGTCGGCCGAGTTCGCCATCCGCGCCCAGCGGGTGCGCGACATCGGCGTACGAGCGGCGATGGTCCAGTGGGTGTTCGTCACCGCTCTCACCCTGGTGTCGGCCCTCGCCCTGGCCCTCGTCTACGGGCTCGGGGGCTTCTACGCGTTGCGCGGCCAGCTGGAGCCGGGCGCGGTCGTCTCGTTGGCGCTGCTGCTCACTCGCCTGTACGCGCCGCTGACCGCACTGGCGAGCGCGCGGGTCGAGGTGATGAGCGCACTGGTGAGCTTTGAGAGGGTGTTCGAGG
>JALYQN010000205.1 GCA_030855835.1 Actinomycetota bacterium
CTCCCGCCGGTCGCACCGGTGCGCCCGGTCGCGGGCCGGGAAGCGGACGCTTCGGTGGCTCCGGTGGCCCTCCGAGCAGCAGGCCGGGCGGCCCCGGTCGCGCCGGCCGCGGCGGCACCCAAGGTGCCTTCGGTCGTCCGGGTGGCCCGTCGCGGCGGGGACGCAAGTCGAAGCGCGCGAAGCGCCAGGAGTTCGACAACATGCAGGCGCCGACCACGAGCGGCATCCGGGTCCGCAAGGGTGACGGCGAGACGGTACGGCTGGCCCGTGGGGCCTCGCTGACCGACTTCGCCGAGAAGATCGGCGTCGACCCCGCCTCACTGGTGCAGGTGCTGTTCCATCTGGGCGAGATGGTCACGGCTACCCAGTCGGTCAACGACGAGACGCTGCAGGTGCTCGGCACCGAGCTCGAGTACAACGTCGAGGTCGTCTCGCCCGAGGACGAGGACCGTGAGCTGCTCGACTCCTTCAACTTGGAGTTCGGCCAGGACGAGGGTGACGAGCAGCTGCTGGCGCCGCGGCCCCCGGTGGTCACCGTCATGGGTCACGTCGACCACGGCAAGACGAAGCTGCTCGACGCGCTGCGCAACGCCGACGTGGTGGCCGCCGAGGCCGGCGGCATCACCCAGCACATCGGTGCCTACCAGGTTGCCACCATGGTCGACGACACCGAGCGCAAGATCACCTTCATCGACACCCCCGGCCACGAGGCGTTCACCGCCATGCGCGCCCGCGGCGCACAAGCCACCGACATCGCAGTGCTGGTGGTCGCGGCAGACGATGGCGTGATGCCGCAGACGGTGGAGGCGCTCAACCACGCCAAGGCGGCCGGCGTACCGGTCGTGGTCGCGGTCAACAAGGTCGACAAGCCCGACGCCGACCCCACCAAGGCTCGTGGCCAGCTCACCGAGTACGGCCTGGTCCCGGAGGAGTACGGCGGCGACACGATGTTCGTCGACGTGTCCGCCAGGGCCGGTACCGGGCTCGACCAGCTGCTGGAGTCGATCGTCCTCACCGCGGACGCGGCCCTCGACCTGCGGGCGAACCCTCACCAGGACGCGCAGGGGCTGGCCATCGAGGCTCACCTCGACCGCGGCCGTGGCCCGGTGGCGACCGTGCTGGTCCAGCGCGGCACGCTGCGGGTCGGCGACTCGGTGGTGGCCGGCCCGGCCTACGGGCGGGTTCGTGCCCTGCTGGACGAGCACGGTGACAGCGTCACGGACGCACCACCGTCGCGTCCGGTCATGGTGCTCGGCCTCACCGCTGTCCCCGGGGCCGGCGACAACCTGATGGTGGTCGACGACGACCGGGTGGCCCGGCAGATCGCCGAGCGACGCGAGGCGCGCGAACGCAATGCCCTGCTCGCGCAGCGCGCTGGCCGCCGCACCCTCGAGGACTTCATGTCCAGCATGGAAAAGGGTGAGGCCGACGAGCTGCTGCTGATCCTCAAGGGCGACGTGTCCGGCTCGGTGGAGGCGCTGGAGGACGCCTTGGCCCAGCTCGACGTCGGAGAGGACGTGTCGCTGCGCGTCATCGACCGCGGTGTCGGCGCCATCACCGAGACCAACGTCAACCTGGCGGCGGCGTCGAACGCGGTGATCATCGGGTTCAACGTCCGCCCGCAGGGCAAGGCGACTGAGCTGGCCGACCGCGAGGGTGTCGAGATCCGTTACTACTCGGTCATCTACTCCGCGATCGAGGAGATCGAGGCGGCGCTACGGGGCATGCTCAAGCCCGAGTTCGAGGAGAGCCAGCTAGGCACCGCGGAGATCCGCGAGGTGTTCCGCTCGTCCAGGATCGGCAACATCGCGGGCTGCATGGTCCTCAGCGGTGTGATCCGTCGCAACGCCAAGGCACGGCTGCTGCGCGACGGCTCAGTGGTTGCCGACAACCTCGACCTGTCCAGCCTCAAGCGGTTCAAGGACGACGCCACCGAGGTCCGCGAAGGCTTCGAGTGCGGACTCACCTTGCGCGGCTACAACGACATCAAGGTCGACGACGTGATCGAGTCGTTCGAGATGCAGGAGAAGCCGCGGGCATGATATCCGCGTGTACGTGGGCGCACTCGAGGTCCAGTTGCTGCTGGGGGACGTTCGCTCGCTGAAGCAGAAGCGTGCGGTCGTCCGGCCGTTGCTGGCCGAGCTGCGCAGACGCTACGACGTGGCGGCGAGCGAGACCGGGGAGCAGGAGCTGTGGCGCCGAGCCACGCTCGGTGTCGCAGCGGTGTCCAGTACGGCCGCACAGGTCGGCCGGGTGTGCGAGGACGTCGAGCGCTGGGCCTGGTCGCGCCCCGAGGTCGAGGTGGTCACCGTGACCCGCTGGGTACGCTCCATCGACGACTGACCGACATTACGCTGGCACGATGGCCTCCCCACGGGTGCGCAAGATCGCGGAGCGGATCCACGTCATCGTCGCCGAGATGCTCGAGCGGCGGGTGAAGGACCCGCGGCTCGGGTTCGTCACCGTCACCGACGTACGCGTCAGCGGCGACAGCCAGCAAGCCACCGTGTTCTACACCGTGCTGGGCGAGGCCAGCGATGTCGCCGGCAGCGAGGTGGCCCTGCGCAGCGCCACCGGGTTGATCCGCTCTGAGGTGGGACGGCAGCTGGGGATGCGGCACACCCCGTCGCTGACGTTCGTGCTCGACGCGCTGCCGCAGGAGACCCGGCACATCGACGACCTGCTGGCTCGGGCGCGCCAGGGTGACGACGAGGTCGCGCGGCAGGCGGCTGGCGCCGCCTACGCCGGCGACCCCGACCCCTACCGGCACCCGAATGAGGAACCTGACGACGAGGTCAACGGGGTTGACGGGGTCGACGGGGTCGACGGGGTCGATCGTGCCGACGACCGATGACGGGATCGTCGTGGTCGACAAGCCGGCCGGGTGGACCTCGCATGACGTGGTCGCCAAGGTCCGCCGACTGGCCGGTTACCGACGTGTCGGTCACGCCGGCACCCTGGACCCGATGGCGACCGGCGTGCTGGTCCTCGGCATCGGGCGAGGCACCAGGCTGCTCGGCCACCTGGCGCTGACCCGGAAGGTCTACGAGGCCACCGCCCGCCTGGGCGCGGCAACCAGCACCGACGACGCCGACGGCGAGACCACCGCGTGCACCCCGGCGGGTCACCTCGACCTGGATGCCGTCCGCACCAGCGCCGCGAGCCTCGTCGGTGCCGTCGACCAGGTGCCCTCGGCGGTCTCAGCCGTGAAGGTGGCCGGCGAGCGTGCCTACGCCCGGGTGCGCCGGGGCGAGCAGGTGCAGCTCGCGGCCCGGCCGGTGACGGTGCACAGCCTCGAGGTTCGTGACCTCCGTCGAGGCGCCGACCACGTCGTCGTCGACCTGGTGGTCGAATGCTCGTCCGGGACCTACGTACGGGCACTCGCCCGCGACCTTGGCAACGCCCTCGGCGTCGGTGGCCACCTCACCGCCCTCCGGCGCACCGCCGTCGGCCCGTTCACCCTTGGCGCCGCGCGTACGTTGAGCCAGCTCGCCGAGCACGGTGTGCAGCCGATGGGTCTGGGCGAGGCCGCGGGCCTGGTGTACCCCACCGCGGTGCTCGGTGTCGCGGACGAGCGTGCCGTGTCGCACGGCCGGGCGCTGCGGCCCGGTCCGCCCGGGCCGGACGGCATGGTTGCCCTGCTCGGCTCAGAAGGCCGGCTACTCGCCTTGTACACCCGATCCCAGGGGGAGGCCCACCCGCTGGCCGTCTTCGCGGCGGCGTGAGGGTCGCAGCCGGTCAGCAGACGTCGTCCAGCAGTGCGAGTGCTTGCCGCTGCAGCGCCGGCGGCGGGACGAGAATCTCCCGGTGCTGGGCCGACCCGTCCACCCGCACGTAGGCGCTGAACAGGAAGGTCTGCGTGCTCTGTGACCGCGCATGCTGGTCGCACCGGCCATTCGACCCGATGAGCACCGGCAGCCGCAGCCTGTCGCTCGATGGCTCCAGCCGGGCGACCGGACCCGGCGCAGGTTGCCTGAGCACAGCGAAGTCGAACAGCACACTGCCGGCGAGTGAGTCGACCACCACGACGGCTCGCGAGCCACCGGTCACCGGTCGCCGGAGCTCTAGCGCGCCGATGAGCACCTGCACACCCGCTACGGCATCCCGCGAGAACTGCCCTGCGAACGACGCCGGCGCGGCGCGGCGAAGCGCCTGCGATGCGCACTCCGACGTGTGCAGGCGCCGTACCAATCCGATCCCCGACCCGGTGACGGGGACCTCGACGGTGCGTTCACCGTCCCGGTCCTGCACGACCACGTTCGCGGCGAGGCCCTCAACCGGATTCTCGCCGCACCTGGGATCGCCGTACGTGGTGGTCAGGTCGATGCTCTGCCGAGGTGCGAACTCGGTGTCCTTGTCGGTCGTGGGCACTGGCTCGAAGGCCGGTGACTCGAGCTGCACACCGCGCACGTGCAACGACATGTCGGGCCCGGTGCCGACCCGGATTCCGATGCGGCGGGTGCCCTCGTCGATGCGTTGCTGCACCACCGTGACGCTTAGCCCCTCGCTGTAGCGGGTGGCCGGTCGGGGCACGGCATCCTCGCTGCACGAGGTCGTCGTCGCGACAGCGACGGCCACGAGCGACACCACCGTCACGGCTCGCACCGTCTTGGTGCGCCCTCGTGACCGGCGGGCAAGACCAAACATCGTCCAGGCATCGTCATCGCTCGACGCCCGCTCGGTCAACGCTCAGCGGTAAGAGTGCTCTCACCGTGGCCTCACATCGACCTCACCCGCGACGACGACTGTTCAGAGGTCAGCAACCGCGCGAGGCGCCAGCCTCCGCCCGATGAAGGAGTACCTCATGAACATCCTGAACCGCAGCCTCACCGCCCTGCTCGGTGCCACCGTCGGTCTCGGCCTGCTTCTGGTCGGCACCGGTTCGGCGGCCAGCGCCGGCGAGGATCGGATGGCCGGCAAGCGCGAGGACAGCAGCCAGGAGGTCGTGGCCGTCGACGACGACGACGCCAAGGACGACGACAACTCGCACACCAGGGACAACACCAGGTCGAACACTGGCAACAGCAACGACAACACCAACAGCCGCCACTCCAAGGTGTCCCGCGACCAGGACCGCTCGCGTGGCGACCTGACCAAGGACCAGACGCGTGACGGCAAGGGTGGCAAGAAGCGCGACTTCAGCCGCAACATGACCAACGACCGCAGCCGCAACGACACCCGCTGACCCACCGTCGGTGTCCGATCTGGTCCCGTCCGCCGCACCACCCCGAGGAGCCGTCGCCATGTCAGCCAGCTGGAGCTTCGCCGAAGGCGATGCCATCACCGACCGGCTGACTGCCGTACGGCTTCTCGGCGGTGGTGCGGCGTACGAGGCGTACCTCGCCTTCGACCAACACCTGTACGCCCCCGTGGTCGTCAAGATCGTCCGACCCGACCTGGTGGAGGACCCCTCGACATTGCGTGGGCTGGAGCGGGAGACCGACCTGGCGGGGGAGCTCAACCATCCTGGCCTGGTCCGGGGCTTCCACGCCACCCTCTCGGGCGAGCGCCCGCATCTGGTGCTGGAGAACCTGGACGGGCCGCGGCTGTCCAGCCTGATCCGGCGGCACGGGCCGCTGCCCCTGCAACAGCTGCTTCCGCTCGCCCTCGAGCTGGCTTCGGTGCTGCACTACCTGGGCGAAAGCGACGTCGTGCACCTCGACATCAAGCCCAGCAACATCATCATGGACGCGCCCGCCAAGCTCATCGACTTGTCGGTGGCCCGGACGACCGAGCGGGCCCGCCGCCTCGACCACACCGTCGGGACCGACGCCTACATGGCGCCCGAGCAGTGCGACCCGCCACGCTCCGGCGCGCCGGGACCGGCAGCGGACGTGTGGGGGATGGGTGTGACCTTGTTCGAGGCGGCTGCCGGCTTCCGCCCGTTCGTGCGCGGCAGCACCGACACCGGCGTTGAGGCCGAGCGCCGGCTGCCCCAGCGGGTCGACCGGCCGATGCTGCTGCCGGACACGGTCCCGGTCCCGGTGGCCGGGCTCATCGAGGACTGCCTGGCTTATGACCCCGCGCACCGGCCAGTGCCACGCGTGATCGCCGAGCGGCTGGAGCCGCTGCTCGGCGCGCTGCCGCGGCCTCGACTGGCCGGCTTCAAGATCGCCATCCACTGACGGCAGCTGGGCGGTCCTCGCTCAACGTCCGTCGAGGCGGTACCCCATGCCGCGAACGGTCTGGATCACGTCGGCGCCGAGCTTCTTGCGCAGGTACCCGACGTAGACGTCGACCACGTTGCTCGACGGGTCGAAGTCGTATCCCCAGACGTGGCTCAACAGCTGCTCGCGCGACAGCACCTGACCGGGGTTGCGCCAGAACACCTCCGCCAGCGCGAACTCCCGCGCGGACAGCTCGATCGTCCGTCCACCCACCGCGGCTCGGCGGGTGCGGAGGTCGAGGCTGACGTCACCGTGGCTGAGCACGGTCACCTCTGGCGTACGGTCAGCCCGCAGCCGCAGCCGGATGCGCGCCAGCAGCTCGTCGAAGGTGAACGGCTTGGCCATGTAGTCGTCTGCACCACCCTCGAGTGCGGCGACTGTGTCGGTCACCGAGTCGCGAGCAGTGAGCACGATCACCGGCACATGGCTGCGCGCTTGACGCATCCGCCGCAGCATGGTGAAGCCGTCCATGCCCGGTAGCCCGATGTCCAGCACCACCAGGTCGAACTCGCCGGTGAGCGCATAGTCGAGCCCCGAGACCCCGTCCCCAACGACGGTCGGGGTGAAGACACCGGAACGCAGACCCTTGGCCACGAACGAGGCGATCCGCTCCTCGTCCTCGACGATCAGGATCCGGTTCACGATGCTCTCGTCGCAGAGCTGACGGTTGTGGGCTGCGCGCGTGGCTGTGGCGGCGCCGCGGCCGCTGGCACGCTGATGACAAAGGTTGCGCCGTGACCCTCGATGGACTGCAGCTGGACGCGCCCGCCGTGTCCCTCGGCGATGGCACGCACGATGGATAGCCCGAGCCCGGAGCTCTCGGCGCTGACCGGACCGGCAGTGCCACGGCGGAACCGGTCGAAGATCTGCTCCTGCTCGCCGGCGGCGATGCCCGACCCGGTGTCGCGCACCCACCAGCGCACCGCGCCGGCGGTCCGATCCGACCCGATCGCCACGACGTCATCGGGTCCGGTGTGGCGTACGGCGTTGCTGACCAGCTGCAACACCGCCTGGGTGATGCGCTGTGCGTCGACGCTCACGTCACCCTCCACACGGGCGTCGAGCTGCCAGGATCGCACCGCGGTGCCGCTGGCCTTGCTCAGCAGCTGGTCGGTGAGGGCACCGGCATCCACCATGGCCGGCTGCACGAAGTCGGGACGCTGCGCCTTCGCCAGCACGATCAAGTCGTCGACGAGCCGGGACATCCGGTCGATCTCGTCCAGCAGCAGCAGGCGGGTCGCCGCTACGTCCTGCGGGTCGTGCGTGTCAACGAGCTCCAGGTGTCCCCTCAGGATCGTCACCGGTGTGCGGAGCTCGTGGCCAGCGTCATCGACGAACGTGCGCTGCGCGGCGAATGCGTCCTCGAGGCGGTCCAGCATCGCGTTCACCGTGCGGACGAGTTCGGAGATGTCGTCCTTCCCATCGACCGGGATGCGTTGCGACCGGTCGCTCTCGCTGATCGCGTGGGCGGTGGCCCGGAGCTCCCGCACCGGCCGCAGGAGCCGACCGGCCACCGACCAGGCGCCTATCGACACCGCGAACAACGCCAGCGCCGCGACGAAGGCGTACGTCGTCATCACCTCGCGGAAGTCGGCCCGTTCCCGGTCCTCCAGCAAGACCACCATCCAGGCGCCTTTGCGGGTGTCGTCCGAGATGGGCTGGACGGCGACGTTGGTCTCACCCTGCACCGTGTCGACCACGACAACTCCGCCATCGCCCCTGACGAGCGGGTCCACCGCCGAACGGAACGCGGGGTCGTCGTCGAGGTCTCGCGCGATGACCTCGTTGGACGCCAATCGCGCCCGGCCCTCCCACTGGGCGATCAGCACCTCGCTGGCGTCTGGCACGTTGCGCTTCAGCGCAACCTGCGCCAGTCGCGGCACGGTCGCGAACTCCTCCGCGGTCCGCGGATCGATGCCGGTCTCCCGCAAGGTGTTGAACTCCTCGAGCTCCTGGTCGAGCGAGGCGGTGATCCGTCGCTCGATCCGATCCGACTCGACGAAGTACGCCGCCGTGCCGGCGCCGCCCAGTGCCAGCCCGGTGAGCAACACGACACTGGCCGTGATGCGCGTCCTGACGGTGCGCGTCCACGGCCACGCCCAGTGGCGGGGAATGTCGGTGGCGCTCAGTCGTCACCCCCGACGTCGTCGACATCCCCGCCCCCGCCACCGTCATCTGTGTCGTCAAGCGCGCCGTCGTCACCGTCAATGGTCTGCGCACCGGGATTGACCTGCTGAACGCCGTCGTCGTCGCGGTCGCCGTTGCCGCCAGGACCGCCGCGCTCTTTGCGCCGGTCGTCGTTGCGCCGGTCGTCGTTGCGCCGGTCGTCGTTGCGCCCGGCGTCTCTGCGCCCGGCGTCTCTGCGCCCGTCGTCTCTGCGCCCGTCGTCTCTGCGCCCGCCGAGGGCATCTACAACGCGCCGGCTGGAGGGC
>JALYQN010000210.1 GCA_030855835.1 Actinomycetota bacterium
CGCGGCGCGCCGCTGAGGCGGTGCATCCGGCTGGCCCGCCAGCGCTGTGGCCAGCACCGGGCCGAGGACGGCGGCGTCCATGACCCTCGGCAGGCTGCCCAGGTCGGGGTCGTGCGGGAAGGCACAGAGCCGCAGCCCGGGCGCCACGACGGTGGGCATGCGGCCCACCGCGGGCGCGGGGCGGGGCGTGACTGCGAGCAGATCGCCCCGGAGCAGGTTGTCGCCGTGCGCGTACAGCACGGTGGCACGCACCCCCGGCTCGTACTTGGCGTCGAGGACATGACAGGTCTCGGGTCCCTCCCCGACGGCCGCTGCCAAGCGCGGACCCATGACCCGGGGCCGCAGCGCCTCGGCGAACCGGTCGGCCTGCGACCTCGCCCAGGCATCGCCGGCCACCTCGACCGGGGTGCCCGCAGGCACCGTCGACGCTGTGGCCGAGGACGTATCCGTGGCCGCGGAGGTTCTCATCCGACCGCCCCCGTACCCGCCGGCACCCGCTCGAGCAGCAGACCCTCGAGCCTGCGGGCGGCGTCGTCGACGTCGTATCCGTCCTCCACCGTGCGCCGGGCGACCGTGGCGAGGCGACCGCGCAGGCGCGGGTCGCACAGCAGCCTGCGCAGAGCGCCGGCGATCCCCGCCACGTCACCGGGTGCGCACACCAGCCCGTTCACGTCGTCGTGGACCAGCTCGGTGATTCCGCCGGCCGAGGTTGTGACCACTGGCAGTCCGCAGGCCATGGCCTCGACCAACACGTTCGGGATGCCGTCCCGGTCGCCGTCCGCGGTGACCCGCGGCGTGAGGACGAAGGCGTCGGCCGATGCGAGGGCCGCGACGATCTGGTCGCTGCTCGCCGGCCCCATCAGCTCGACCCGGTCCGCGAGTCCGAGGGCGTCGCGCAGCGCAGTCAGCTCGCCCAGCAGCGGCCCCTCGCCGTACAGCCGACAGCGGAACTCCTGGCCGTCGTCGGCCAGGCGGGCCAGCGCGTGCAGCAGGTCCGCGAAGCCCTTCTTCTCCACCAGCCGTCCCACCGACACCAGCCGCGGTTCTGGGACCGGTGGAGCGTCCGATCGATGGTCCGCAAAGACGAAGCGACCGAGCTCGACCCCGTAATGGATGACGAACACCGGTGGGAGGCTGGTCCGCGGCACCGTGGCGGCGATGTAGTCGGCATTGGCGGTGCAGCAGGTCACCAGCGCGGTTGCCGCGGTGGCGCGGGCGGCAAGGCTCTCCGCCGGTATCTGCAGCAGGTCGCGGGCGTGGCCGGTGAAGCTGTACGGCAGACCGGTCAGCCTGGCCAGCAGCAGCCCGACCAGTGCCGGGTCGTGCGCGAAGTGCGCATGCACCCGCACCGCGCGGTCGCCGTCGGCGGACATCCGGCGCAGCGCGCCGCCCACCCGGACGGCGTGCGTGAGACACGAGAGCGTGGGAGCAGTTTCCGTAGCCGGCGGCCAGGCCGGGTCGCCGTAGGCAGAACACCAACGTACGCAGGTAGCGCACCGGGGCGGCGGCCAGCGCGCCCAGGTGCGCGTGCACGGCTCCCCCCCGGCGTGCTGGCTCTGCGCCTGGCTCGGCGTCGTCGAGGTAGGTCACCGGCGCGCGCACGTGGGCGACCTGCGGCTGCACGACCCGTTCCCCCGAGCGCACGAGGCTGAAGACGGCCAGCTCGACTCCCCGCCGCTCCAACGCGACGATCTCGTTGACGATGAAGGTCTGAGACAGCCGCGGCCAGCTGCGGACCAGGTAGATCACCCGCTCAGCCATGCCTCCCCCTTCGCAATTGCCTGCATGACGCCGTCGCGGCGCTGGGCGGGAGAGGCCGTCCTGCCGGGGCCGCTCCCCGAAACCCACTGCTTCGCGATCTTCAGCCAGGTGTAGACGCAGTACGGGCCAAGAGCGTCCTCGTCGACCTTGGCACCGGCCGCCGCGTACTCGTCGAGGAACACCCGGCGCAGCGCGGAGCGGCTCGGGTCGGTGCTGGCTTCCAGCTCCAGGTAGGTGCTGAAGTGCGCCACGTCGAAGGTGGGGTCGCCCTGCCGGGCCTCATCGAGATCGATCACACAGACGCCAGGACCGACGAGCACGTGTCCGGCATGGAAGTCCTTGTGGATCGGCCGGTTCCCCTCGAAGCCTGGTGAAAGCCCCGCCACCAGCCACCCCTCGGCGAGCCGCCGGGCGCGAGCGGCGACGGGCGGGTGCACCTGCCCGACCAGCCTCGCCCACTCGCAGGTGCTGATCGCCTCCTGGTGGAGCAGCAGCCGGCGCGGCAGGACGATGTCGCTGCCGTGCAGTCGCGCCAGCCAGCGGGCGGCGAGCGCTGCTCCGCGGGCGGCCTCGGCCAGGTCGGTGATCTGGTCCAGTGGGGCACCGGCACACGAACGGTAAAGCACGAGCGCACGCTCGGGCAGGAGGCCGAGCGGCTCGGGGACGCAGGCGGGCTCGTACCGGAACGGACCGGCGGACAGCAACCGGAGGTGCTCGTGCAGCAGCCTCGCCCGTCGCGGCTCAGTGAATACCTTTCCGATCACCGGCGAGGCGTGCGCGCCGTCCAGCCCACGGACCGCGTAGCGCACCACGGACCGGCGACCAGTTGCCGACGCCACCTCGACCGCAGCCTCGACCCGCAGCTCACGAGGCCGGCTGGCGGTCTCTGCCAGCGCGACGCGCAGCACGCCCGTCATCTCGTCCAGGTCCAGCGGATCGGTCGCGACGTGCCCGGGCGCCGGACCGTGCGAGCCGGTCAGGTCCGCCAGCAGCTCGTCGGCGGCGTCGGCCAGCAGCGGCACCATGGGCCAAGCCGCGACCTCCAGACGACGGTAG
>JALYQN010000256.1 GCA_030855835.1 Actinomycetota bacterium
CCCGCCTGCGTGACCCCGTTGTCCGGCGACCCGCCGTTGAGCTGTCCGTGCCCCGACATTCACTCGTCGTTGGAGCGTCTGTCGTGACCGCGGCGACCGGGCCGGTCTGCCTCGACTGGAACGACAGCGCGCACTGGTCCTGGCGACCAGCCGGCTGCGTCCACTGCCACCTGCCCACCCACCTCCGGGATGCAGGTGGGCGCCCGTCGCACAAAACGTGCGCGGAACGGGCCATCGCTGAGCGTCGTGACCAGCGGCCGGCATCGACCGGAGAGGAGGTCGCGTCGTGACCACCACCCTCACCGCCGACGACGACACGTGTCCCGCGTGCGGTGCTCGAGCAGGTAGTTGCGACGTCCGGCGCTGGCTCGGTGGCCGCCCCTGCTGCGAGTCATGCGGCCATACCAACAAGGAGACCACCAGGTGACCCTGACCTTCGCCCCCATCGTCGGGCCGTGCGACAGCTGCCGCGGGTCGGCCGACGGCTGCGCCGCACGCCAGATGTTCGCACGCGGCGAGCGGTGCTGTTCGCGGTGCACCCACGACGACCCCGACGATGAATGCCCCCTAACAACACATCAATGAGGCATTTTCTAGGTGGGATAGACCAATGACAACCCCTGGTATTAGCGACCATCCCCCCGTTGTGCACGACCACCACTAGGAAGGACATCATGAGCGTGAGAACTCCGCACCGGACAGCCGTCGAGGCCGCTATCAGCGCGGCCGGTGGGCTGACACCGGCCGATGGGCCGTTGCTCGAGCTGGCCCGGGCGTTGGCCCGACAGGTCGACGCCGCCGGCCCGGACGGGCCGGGGACCAGGCTCGCGGCGACGTACCTGACTACGATCCGCACGCTGATGCTCCGCCTCGGGCCGCTGGTCGCCGTAGGTGGCACGTCGAAGCTGAGTCAGCTGAGGGCCGCGCATCAGCGGTTCACCGAACAGAAAGGGGCCTGATATCACGCGTCGCCCATGCTGGTCACTGGTGACGAGAAGTGTGTTTGAGGTGGCGATTCCGCGCTCCGCAGCGAGTTGAGTCCGCCACACCCAGTATCGACCCTGCCCGGTTTTTGCACGAGCAGCTGGCCCAGGCCTCGCCGGACCTGCTCCGCGAGCTGCTCACGACGATGCATCCGGGTGAAGAAAACCTGCACATGTCGGAACTAGTGGCTACGGTAGCCGCCTACGGAGACGATGCACCCGAAACGAGGCGGCAGATGGCAACCGACCAGTCCTCGCGCAAGACCGAAGACAGCGGACAAGACGCCTCGTCATCCGGAGCGTTGACACCGGTCTTCTGGATCACGGTCGCGATCACGGTCGCATTCGTCGCATTCGGCGTCCTACTCACCGACCCGTTCGCGTCGGCGCTCAACCAGGTCAGCAACGTCGTCATCGACTCGCTGGGCTGGGCGTTCCTGCTTCTCACCACGGGCTTTCTGGTCTTTGCTCTGTACCTCGCGTTCAGCCGGTACGGGAAGATCCGGCTGGGCGGGCCGGACGAGAAGCCGGAGTTCGGACTCTTCCCTTGGTTCTGCATGCTCTTCCAGGCCGGGATGGGTATCGGCCTGATCTTCTGGGGTGTCTCGGAGCCGCTGCTGCATTACGACGACCCGCCGCTCGGGCTGGCCGAGCCGAAGACGCCCGAGGCGGCCGACCTCGCCATGCAGTACTCCTACTTCCACTGGCTGCTGCACCCGTGGGGGATCTACGCGGTGGTCGGCCTCGCGGTGGCGTACCTCAGCTACAACAAGGGGGTCAAGGATCTCCGGATCAGTCGGGCGCTGCGCCCGCTGCTCGGTGACCGGGTCGAGGGACCCGTCGGCGGGGTCATCGACGTGCTCGCCATCATCGCCACCCTGTTCGGGGTCGCCGTCTCGCTCGGGCTCGGCACCTTGCAGCTCGACGCCGGTCTCGACGCGGCGTTCGGCGCGACCAGCGGGACGACGCTGCAGCTGATCATCATCTTCATCACCGCGGCCGGGTACATGCTGTCGGCCGCGACCCCCATCGAGAAGGGGATCAACTGGCTGAGCCAGGCGAGCATGTGGCTGGCCGGGCTGATGCTGGTCGTGTTCTTCGTGCTCGGCCCGTCCATCTTGCAGCTGAACGCACTGACCGAGGGGACCGGTCGCTACCTGGGCCAGCTGATCCCGACCAGCCTGCGGATGAGCGCGTTCGACCCGGACCCCTGGCTCGGGGACTGGACGGTCTTCTTCTGGGCCACCTGGATCGCGTGGGCACCGTACGTCGGCGTGTTCATCGCCCGGATCTCGCGCGGCCGCACGATCCGCGAGTTCATCCTCGGGGTGCTCATCGCGCCGAGCATTTTCAGCCTGGTCTGGTTCTCGGTGTTCGGCTCGACCGCCCTCGACCTCGACGACCAGCTCGGCGGCGCTCTGAGCGCCGCGGCGACCAGGGACGAGGCGGTGGCGCTGTTCACGTTCCTCGAGGAGTTCCCGCTCGTCCTCGTCACGTCGACGCTGTTCATCATCCTGATCTGGATCTTCTTCGTGGCCGGTGCCGATGCCGGCACGGTGGTGCTGGGCAGCATGTCCTCGGGCGGCGCGCTGGACCCGTCCGCCTTCGTCCGGCTGGTGTGGGGGGCCATCATGGCGGCGCTCGCCGCGATCCTGCTGGTCGCAGGTGGCCTGCCGGCCCTGCAGAACGGGGCCATCCTGGCCGCGACACCGTTCGCCTTCATCATGGTCGCCCTGTGCTGGTCCCTGCAGCGCACGCTCGTCGCCGACTACAAGCAGGCACAGCGGTCCGGCGGCGAGTCCCCCGGTGATTCCCCCGGTGATTCCCCCGGCGGGCCCAGCGGCACCCGGGCCCGGGCGGAGGCGCGATGAGCCAACGGAACCCGTTTCGCGGCCTGTCCGGCATGGTCAGCGACATGGACCGGATGCGCCACCTCGGCGTGACCGGACACGAGCAGCCGTACGAGGCGCGCGAACGTACCCACGTCGACGCGTGGACGCCGACGACCGACCTGTTCTGCCGCGGCGAGGACCTGGTCATCCGGATCGAGCTGGCGGGGCTGTCCCCCGAGGAGGTCGACCTCACGTTCTCCGACGGCGTGCTGAGTGTCTCCGGCGACCGCAGCACCGAGCCGGACGAGCACGACGTGGTCTTCTGGCAGCGGGAGCGGACGTTCGGCACCTTCCGCCGGCTGGTCAACCTGCCCGAGCACGTCGGCGAGGAACAGATCGGTGCCGAGTTCCGCAGCGGCCTGCTGACCATCACCGTCCGGGGCGCGTGCGCCGCCGGCGGGCGCGAGCCCCGACGCATCCGGATCGGCGATGCCGGGCGGTGAGCCGCGGCGGCTGCTGTCGGTGGCCGCGGCGGCGGCACTGGCCCTGGGACCGCTCGCGGCCTGCGGGGACGAGTCGACCTCAGGCGGCGGCACCACCGACCCGGTGACCGAAGGTGTGGACCTGTCCGACGTCCGGATCACGGTGGGCTCCAAGGACTTCACCGAGCAGCTGATCTTGGGCCAGCTCACCCTCCAGGTGCTCCAGGCCGCCGGGGCGACCGTGGAGGACGAGACCGGCATGGCCAGCACGGGCGCGGCCCGAGAGGCGCTGGAGGCGGGGGCGACCGACGTCTACTGGGAGTACACCGGCACCGGGTGGCTGGTCATCTTGGGCAACAAGGAGCCGGTGGACGACCCGGATCGGCAGTTCGACGAGGTGGCCGCGCAGGATCTGCGGGACAGCGACATCGTGTGGATCGCACCCGCCCCGGCCGACAACACGTACGCGCTTGCGGTCCGGGAGGAGGTGTACGACGAGGACAGCGCCGACTATGACGAGGACTTGGCCGCGGTTGCCACGCTGTCCGACCTGGGCACCCTGATCGAGCAGGCCCCGGAGAAGGCGACGCTGTGCGTCGCGTCGGAGTTCGCCCAGCGCAGCGACGGTCTGCCGGGGCTGGAGCAGCACTACGGCTTCGAGTTCCCGGCCGACGCGGTGCAGACCCTCGAGCAGGAAGCGCTGATCTACCCGGCTGTCGGCAGCGGGCGTGCGTGCAACTTCGGTGAGGTCTTCCGCACCGACGGCCGGTCCCCCGCGCTGGGGCTGCGGCTGCTGGCCGACGACCAGGACTTCTTCGCCGTCTACAACCCGGCCCTGACGATGCGCGCCGAGCTGTACCAGGACTATCCGGAGCTGCGGGAGCTGTTCGCGCCGATCGCCGCCGCCCTCGACGACCAGACGCTGCAGGGGCTGAACGCGGCGGTCGACGTCGACGGCCGGCCGGTGGCCGACGTCGTGCAGGAGTTCCTGCTGGAGGAGGAGTTCCTCGCCCCACAGGGCATCACCAAGTAGCCGCTCGGTCAGGCCGGCGCGAAGACCTGCTCGGCGGTGGCCCGGATCAGCTCGGCCACCCAGCCGGCGTCCCCGGGCGCCGGGAAGCGGTACGTCGGGCCGTGCGCGTGCAGCGCGCCCAGCACCCGGCCCCGCGGGTCACGCACCACCGAGGCCACCGAGGAGATGCCCTCGGCGAACTCCTCGTGCACCCAGCAGTACCGGTCCCGCTGCACCTGGACGATCCGCTCGTAGACCTGCTGCGGGTGGACCATGGTGTGCTCGGTGTAGGCGACCAGCGGCCGGGACAGGTAGCGCCGCACCTCGCGTTCGGGCCACTCGGCCATGATGCAGACACCGGGTGCACCGACGTGCGCGGGGAACACCTCGCCGGTGTAGTGGCACCTGGACCGGGTTCGGGCTCTCCACCTGGCTGACCACGCGTACCGCCTGGCCGTCCGGGACACCGAAACCCGTCGCCTCGCCGAGCTGCATCGCCAGCCGCTCGAGGTGCGGCCGCAGCGTGAGCGACAGCTGCGCGGTCAGGTCGACCGGTCCGCACACCTCCGGCAACCGCCGGCGTCGCGGGGCTTCATCGAGCCAGTCGCTGCTGCTGGGCCGGCGTGCACGCCCTGGTCGCGGAACGCGCGGATCGTGCGGCGGGACGACCGGGCGCTCAGCCGTGGGTGGCGCAGTACGCGTCCCGCTCCGCGGCACCGCTCATCCCCGGCTTGTACTCGTTGGCCAGAACCAGGCTCGTGGCGGTTGCGGCGGCGTCGGCCTCGATCTTCGCGGCCACCAGGGCGCGGTCCGCGGGAGTGCGGGCTTGCACCAGCTGCTGGGCGTGCTCCCACGCCAGCTCCCGCCAGCCTTCCAGCAGCTTGAAGAAGGCCTCGTGGCTCAGTCCGTACGCATGGTCGTCGTCCATTGTCGGGTCGAAGCGCGCGGCCTCCTCGGCCAACAGGGGCTTGACGACGCGGCGGAGGAACACGTTGACCTTGTCGTGGTCGCTCTTGAGGCCGAGCCCCAGCTGCTCGAGCACGAACGGGAGGTCCCGGTTGACGTGCGCGCTCATGCCCAGTAGCAGGTTCCCGGACCCGGAGACCTTACGCTGCCCGGCGGCGTCGAACGCGATGCGCCAGGCCTCCGGGACCGCGCTTCGACGACCCGCTGCCCAGGCGTCGTACGCGTCGAAGTAGTACTGAGCGAAGACCGCGTCCTCGTGGTTCACGAACCGCACGTCCTGGAAGAACCCGGGCTCGGCGGCGGCCCGCGCGTACTCCTGGGTGGTGCGCAGGTACGCCAGCGAGAACACCGCCTGGTGCGAGCAGGCTCTGGCCAGCGGCTGGAAGCGGCGCTCCATCTTCGCGATGGTGACCTGGACACACTTCGGGCTGCCGTTCGCGCAGTCAGGACACACAGGGTCACGA
>JALYQN010000237.1 GCA_030855835.1 Actinomycetota bacterium
CGGCAACCGCGCCGCCTCGTCGCTTTCCGGCTCGGCCGACGTGCTGGAGGCGCTCGGGATCGCCCTCGACCTGCCGCCGGCCCGGGTCGGCGAGGTTGCGGTTGAGGCGGGCATCACGTTCTGCTTCGCCCCGGTCTTCCACTCCTCCCTGCGGCACGCCGCTGGGCCGAGGCGCGAGCTGGGGATCGCGACGACCTTCAACTTCCTGGGGCCGCTGACCAACCCGGCTCGCCCCGCCGCCCAGGCGGTGGGGGTCGCGGACGTGCGGATGGCGCCGGTGCTGGCCGGCGTGCTGGCGCGGCGGGGGGTCGACGCGCTGGTGTTCCACGGCGACGACGGGCTCGACGAGCTCACCATCACCACCACCTCGACGGTGTGGGTCGCCTCACCCGAACGGGATGGCATCGAGCAGGTACGGGTGAACCCGCAGGTGCTGGGGATCGAGCTGGCGCCGGCCGAGTCCTTGCGGGGCGGCGAACCGGTGCACAACGCCGAGGTGTTCCGGCGAGTGTTGGGCGGTGAGTCCGGTCCGGTGCGGGACGCGGTCTGCCTCAATGCCGCCGCCGGCCTGGCCGCTCACGCCGGCGGTACGGGTGCGCTCGACGACCGGCTGCGCACCGGCCTGCGGGCGGCGGGGGAGTCCATCGACTCGGGCGCCGCCGCCGGTGTGCTGGAGCGGTGGATGACCGCCACCCGCGGCTAGAGACCGCGGGTGGCGGTCTTGCTCAGGTCATTGCGTGACGGTGAACGTCCACTCCCGCTTGGCGAGGGGGTTGCGTGCGGTGTCGGTGATCCCGCTCGTGAGCACGGCGCGGTAGGTGCGGCCCACCAGCAGGTTGGTCGCCGGGTTCAGCGTGGCCTTCAGCTTGGTCGCCGACAGCGACACGGTGGCACTGACCGGGTGCTGCCGGCCTTGCTGGAACAGCTTCATGGTGCCGGTGGTTGCGCCACGCACTGGTTCGGAGAAGGTCGCCGTGACATTGGTCATCGGCCTCGCCGAGGACGACGGCGTGGTCGCGACCACTGTCGGCGCGGTGCCGTCCACCCGGAACGCGCGCCATGCGGAGGTGGCGACAACCTTGCCGGCCGGGTCCACGGTGCTGACCCGCCACTCCCAGCTGCCGTCCGACAGCTTGCTGGTCGGCGCCCAGGCGAGGCCGACGGTGTTCACCGTCTCCGTGGCGGTGGCGCTGCCGCTCTTTCGGCGTTCGAAGCGGTACGAGCTGGTGCCGGCCACGGCGCCCCAGGTGAACAGGCCCGAGGTCGCGCTCACCCGAACGTCGGCGGCTGGCGCGACCTGGGCGGGAGCGTCACCTCGTACCGTGAACGTTCTGGCGACGCTCCACGGCCCGGCGTTGCCGCTCACGTCCTTGCTGCGCACTCGCCAGACGTACGGCAGCGCGGAGGCGGGCAGCGGGCTGGCCAGCGAGAAGGCGGACAGCTCGGTGCTGCCGCTGAATACCCTGTTCGCGGACGAGAAGTTGGTGTCGTTGTCCTTGTAGACCTCGACGTCGTACGACGCCGTGTAGGCGCGCGGTACCCACCGCAGCGCCGGCGTGCTGGGACTGGCCGACCCGTTGTTCGGCGACTGCAGCACCACCGGGTCGCTCGCCTTCGTCAGGCTGATTGCCGCGCTCGTTCCCACTACGTTCCCGCTGCCGTCCAGTGCCGACACCCGCCAGTGCAGCGGTCCCTCAGGGTAGATCTTGGTCGCAGAGGTGTACGTCGTCTGGTCGACCGTGGCCGTGTCCAACAGCGTCTGGAAGGTCGAGCTAGTCGACACCTCCACCCGGTACTGCTTGGCCTCGACTCTGCTGCGCTGGTTGCCGGTGAACTCGCCGTTGGTGACCAGGTAGTCCTTCCACAAGAATGAGACTGCGTTCTGGACCGGCGTCCCTGTCGACGGGGAGACAATCTCGACATCGTGGGACGTCTTGTCGACCGCATTGGTAGCCCGTGTCGGCTCGGGGGCGCAGTTCGTCCGCGTCTTGCAGGGACGGACCGCCCAGTAGTACGCCTCGCCGGCCTGGCTGTCCGGCAGCATCTCGGTCGGTGTCCAGCGGGTGTTGGCCGTCAGGATGGGTGGCGTGTACACGCGGTTGGTCAAGCTCTCGTCCCTGGCGACGTAGACCTCGTACAGGGCAGCACCCACGACCGGGTCCCAGTCCAGCACGGGGGTCTGCCGGACTCGGCACACATCGGCAGAGGTTCCCGTTGTGAGCGCCAGCTGGCAGCGCAGGGCGGTGTCTACCTCGTTTCCGGTGTGCGCAACTTCCCGCCCTGCGACAG
>JALYQN010000248.1 GCA_030855835.1 Actinomycetota bacterium
AGAGCAGGTCCCTTCGCTGGCCCGACACGGATGAGTCGCTTGGCGCTACCCATCCTTGCCGCGAAGGGCCTGCTCTCACCGCAACCTCAGCCCACCCGACCCGTCATCAACGTCTTGCCCCGCAACACCTAGTCGCCTGAGGGGTAACAGCCCATGAGACGCGCCTCACTCGTCGCAGTTGGCACCCTCGCCTTGACCGGCGCGACGCTGCTGGCAGCGCCCACCCAGGGCGCGCCGGTCGCTTCGCCGGCCGCTCCAGCGGGCACGACGGCTGCCACGGACGGAGCGGATCGCCGGCTGCCTCGCGGCAGCAGCGGGTTGCAGGTTTACGTCGGCACGGTCTCACCCCGGCAGCTGGAGGCGTTCGTGGCGGCCGGGGTCGACCGCCAAGACGTCGTCGCCGCTCAGTCGGGCGGGCCGCGGCTGGCCGTCGAGGCGATCCTGACTGCCGACCAGGCCAAGGCGCTGGACGCTGAGGGCGTCGAGTTGGCGCCGAAGCGGATCGGCGGGCGCTCGGCAGCACGGGTGCTCGCGCAACAGTCGGCACGCGACCCAGAGGTGTTCCGCTCGTACAGCGAACCGGGTGGGATCCGCGACGAGCTGGTCCGCACCACCCGGCGCTACCCCGCACTTACCGAGCTCGTCCCCTTGGGCCCCACCGTGCAAGGTCGGGAGATCCTCGCGGTCCGGGTCACCGGTGACGCGCCGACGGTAGACGACGGCGCCCGGCCGGCGGTGCTCTACACCGCGGCTCAGCACGCCCGGGAGTGGATCACCCCCGAGATGGTGCGTCGGCTGATGCAGCACGTGCTGGAGCGGTACGGCCAGACGCCGGCGATCACCCGGCTGCTCAACACCACCGAGCTGTGGTTCGTCCCGGTGGCCAACCCCGACGGGTACGACTTCACCTTCACCAAGGGCAACCGGCTGTGGCGCAAAAACCTGCGCGACAACAACGGCGACGGCCGCATCACTTCCGCCGACGGGGTGGACCCCAACCGCAACTTCCCGTTCAAGTGGGGCTGGGACAACGAGGGATCGTCGCCGGACCCGACGAGCGAGACGTACCGCGGCACCGGTCCGGCCTCCGAGCCGGAGACCCGGGCCCTGTTGCGGCTGGCCGACCGGGTGGGCTTCGAGTTCCACATCAACTACCACTCCGCCGCGGAGCTGCTGCTCTACGGCACCGGTTGGCAGGTGTCGACACCCACGCCGGACGACGAGATCTTCGAGGCCCTGGCTGGCACTGATGACAACTCCGCGGTCCCCGGCTATGACCCCGACATCAACGCCGAGCTCTACACCACCAATGGCGAGACCACCGAGCACATGCACGAGGCCTTCGGCACCTTGGCGTACACGCCGGAGATGACGACGTGCCAGACCGCCAGCGCCATCGACCCCGACGACGAGTGGCTGCCGCGGGACTGCGTCAGCGGCTTCAACTTCCCCGACGACGAGAAGCTGGTCGAGCGGGAGTTCCGCAAGAACGTCCCGTTCGCGCTGTCGGTGGCCCGGTCCGCCGACGACCCCGCCGACCCGGTCTCGCCGGTGGGCCTGGAGGCACGAGACCTCGTCATCGACCCCTTCCGGGTCTCGTACGGCAACACCCAACCGATAGCGGTCGTCGCGAAGCGAGCCCTGGACGACCTGAGCCTCAACTACCGGGTCGACGGCGCCCCGGTGACAACCGTCGCCGCGACGGAGTGGGCGGGTGGCGAGCGGTACGGCGACTTCAACGATGAGTACTACGCGGAGTTCCGCAGCACCGTCGAGGGCACGGCGCCAGGGGACTCGGTCCGTGCCTGGTTCTCAGCCGTCAAGCCGGGTGGGGGCCGGGTCGCCAGCGAGCGATTCACCTATACCGTCCACAACGAGATCGGTGGCGACGTGCTCGTGCTGGCCGCCGAGGACGTCACCGGCGACAGCCCGCCGCAGCCCGGCCGGGGTGCCAGGTACGCCGACGACTACCGCGCCGCGCTGGAGCAGGCTGGCCACACCGTCGATGTCTACGACGTGGACCGGCGGCAGCGAACTGCCCCCCACCACCTCGGTGTGTTGTCGCACTACGACGCGGTGGTCTGGGAGACCGGTGACGACATCATCCCCCGCGAGCAGGGGCAGCCAGACGGCACCGCCGCCGAGCTGGCACTGGATCTCGAGCTGGCCGTCCGTGACTACCTCAACGAGGGCGGCAAGTTGCTGCTCACGGGTAAGTACGCGCAGTTCGCCCAAGGCTTCGACGGCGTGTACTTCTACAACCCCTTCGAGGAGCAGCAAGGGGAGTGCACCACCTACGCCGTGTACCCGTGTCTGCCGTTGCTCAACGACTTCCAGCAGTACTGGCTGGGCGCCTACACCTACGTGCCCGGCGGGGGTCTGAACGCCCGGGGCGAGCCGTTCGACTTCACCGGCGTCCGAGGTGCCTTCAACGGCTTCAGTGGCGCACTGAACGGCGGCACCTCGGCGGACAACCAGGATCACGCTGCGTCCCTCGTCTCGACATCCAGCTTCCTGCCACGAGACGAGTTCCCGCAGTTCGCCAGCAGCGTGCCGGTGAAGGCAGCCCGCCCCGGAGCGGCACCATTCGAGCCGTACGCCGGCAAGCGGTACGTCTACAGCCAGCAAGCCGACGTCAGCTTCAAGCGGATCACGCGTACGGTCAATCTGCAAAAAGACTCCCGGGGCAGCCTCAACTTCCGTCTGTCGTACGACACCGAGGCCGACTGGGACTACGTCTTCGTCGAGGCACGGCCGGTGGACACCCGGCGATGGACGACGCTGCCCGACGAGAACGGGCACACCGCCCGTGGCACCGGGCTCAGCTGTCAGGGCGGTTGGGTCCAGCGCCTGCACCCGGTGCTGCGGCACTACATGAACACCGAGTGCGAACCCCGCGGTACGACCGGGGTGTGGCATGCCGCCACCGGACGCTCGGGTGGCTGGCAGAACTGGTCGATGGACCTGTCCGACTACGCCGGTAAGCGGGTGCAGGTCGCCATCTCCTACGCCAGCGACGACGCGGCGCAGGGGCTGGGTGCCTTCCTGGACAGCGCCCGGGTGTTGGTCGGTGGTGAGCAGACCGCCCGCACCTCGTTCGAACAGAACCTCGGCGGCTGGGACGTGCCCGGTTCACCACCCGGCTCGGCGCCCAACCCGAACGACTGGCAGCGGTCGACGACCGCGCTGCAGGAGGGCGCCGCAGTCAGCACCGACGACACCGTCTTCGCGGGCTTCGGCGCCGAGGGGCTGCGCACGCAGCAGATGCGCACCGACTTCGTCCGGCGGGCGCTGGCGCAGCTGCTCGGCTGAGGGGCCATGAGAAGGCGCGGGCGGCGGGCGGCGCCCCAGACGGATCTTCCGACCTGTCGGCTGGCAGAGCCACCACACCGTCGGAAGATGCGTGCGGCCGGGCGGCGCCCCAGACGGAACTTCCGACCTGTCGGCTGCCAGAGCCACCACACCGTCGGAAGATGCGTGCGGGACAGCAGGCCGGGCTGAGGCGGAGAAACCTGCCGGTCAGGCCAGGCCGGCGGCCTCGAACGCGTCGTACGAGGCGGGGATCGTGGCGGTGGGTCCGACCGAGTCGGCGATGGCGTCCAGCGTCTTCAAGCCGTCGCCGGTGTTGAAGATGACGGTCTCGGCGGTCGGGTCGAGCCGGCCGGACTCGACCAGCTTCTGCAACGTGGCCACGACCACCCCGCCGGCCGTCTCGGCGAAGATGCCCTCGGTGCGCGCCAGCAGCCGTATCCCGTCGCGGATCTCGTCGTCGCTCACCGACTCGACCACACCGTCCGTGCGGCGTACCGCATCGAGCACGTACGGCCCATCAGCCGGGTCGCCGATGGCAAGCGACTTCGCAATCGTGTCCGGGCGCACCGGGCGTACGACGTCATGGCCCGCCCGGAACGCGGCCGCAACCGGCGAGCAACCCTCGGCTTGCGCGCCGAACACGCGGTAGCCAGTTGCCTCGACTAGACCGTGTCTGGCCAGCTCGCCGAATCCCTTGTCGATCTTGGTCAGCTGCGACCCGGACGCCACCGGCACCACCACCTGGCCGGGCAGCCGCCAGCCGAGCTGCTCGGCGACCTCGAAGCCGAGCGTTTTGGATCCCTCGGAGTAGTACGGCCGCACGTTGACGTTGACGAAGGCCCAGTCCTCCTGCTCGCCCGCGATCTCGGTGGCAAGCCGGTTGACGTCGTCGTAGGTGCCGTCGACGGCGACCAGAGTGCCGCCGTACACCGCGGTGGTGACCACCTTGGGCACCTCGAGGTCACGGGGGATCAGCACCACGCTGCGGATGCCTGCCCGTGCCGCGGCGGCCGCGACGGCGTTGGCCAGGTTGCCCGTCGACGGGCAGGCGAGCACGGTGAAGCCGAGCTCGCGGGCGGCAGTCAGCGCGACGGCGACGACCCGGTCCTTGAACGAGTGCGTCGGGTTGCCGCTGTCGTCCTTCACCCACAGCGTCTTGATGCCGAGCTCGCGGCCCAGGTGGCGGGCGCGGACCAGCCGGGTGCAACCCGGGTCCATGCCAGGCAGGGTCGCCACGTCGGTGGGCACTGGCAGCAGCGGCTGGTAGCGCCAGATGTTGGCCGGACCGGCGAGAATCTGCTCCCGGGTCACCCGGGTGTCAGCGTCGTAGCCGACCTCGAGCGGCCCGAAGCACTCGTAGCAGGCGAACTCGGCCCCGAGTGGTCGGGCGGCGCCGCAGGCACGGCAGGTCAGGGCGACCGCGTTGCCGAAGGCACCAGCGCGGACCGTGTGACCGGGCAGTCCAGCAGGCGTATCCAGCAGCGTGGTCATGAGGGCTCCTTCTCATCTTCCCCTCGGCGACTCTCGCCGCGGGACGGAGGTGGCACCGTGCCGGCTGGTCTGCCGCGAGCACTGTCGGCTGCGGCGGGTGGAGCGGTTGGGCGGACGCCGTGCGGTTGCCGGGGCTTCAACGGGCCGTGTCCCGCTGCCCCTCTCGATGAGCGCTGCCCACCGTACGGCGGGTGTCGTGACGGTGGACGCAGCCGTCCCGGTATTCGAGACGAGCAACCACATCGTGGAAAGCGCGAACAGCTGATCAGCGCTGGTCGCCAGGCTGGGCCTCGTGGTGGCGGCTGCCGTGCGTGCGGCGGGACTGCTTCATCTCCGCCTCGAACAGGTGCCGACGCCCGCCGGCCAGAGCGTCTCGGGCCTCGGCCTCGAGCCGCTTGAAGGCGGCGTAATAGCCATCGTCGTAGTCCTCGACGACCTGGAAGGTCCACCTGCCCTCGACCACGTTGCGGCCGATCAGCTCGGCGGCGAGCCGGTCCGCCAGCTCGGCGTGGCCGGCGGCGCGGAGCTGGTCCACCGCCGCACCGGCCGCCAGGTCGGCCGCGCCACTCATCCGGTGCCAGTGGTACAGCCCGCCGCGGGCATCCTCGACCACCTCCAGCGCCTCGGACAGCTTGCCCAGCGCCTCGACCGTGGCGTCGTCGACGCCTGCTGGACGTACATGCTCGGGGTGCGACAGCTCGTCGGCCAGCGCGTCCAGCCAGTCGAGCAGGCCGCCCGGTCCGTCGAGCACAAGGTCGGCGCGTTGCTCGAGGGTGGTGCGGTCGTCCGAGCGGACACACAGCAACAGACCTGCACCGCCGCCGGTGCGAACCTCGTCGACCGCGTCGTACCCGGCCAGGTCGCCCAGGTCGTCGCCGGCGTAGACGACCGCGTCCAGCTCGCCGCCCTCGAGCAGGCTGTGCACCGCCCTGCGCTTGTCGGTGCCGGGGGCCCGCAGCTCGAGCACGAGCTTGCCGGGCTCGACCACGAGCTCGTGCTCGGCCGCCAGTGCGGCAACCGGGTCGCGTAGCGACGTCAGAGCCCGGTCCGGATCGGGGAGCCGGCGAACGTGCACGGCAAGGGCGAGTCCCTTGTCCTCGATGTGGGCGGCGGCGAGGTCGAGACCGGCGAGCAACCCCGGCAGGGCGCACCGGACCTGCTCGATGCCGGGGTGCGGGGACGGCGTGACCACCTCGCCGGTGCCCGCGTCCCAGCGTTCCGTGCCGTACTGCCCGAGGATTCGCAGTCCGCGCAGCCCGTCGCCCTCCTCGAACCCGCCGAGGCGCAGGACATCGGCCACCGGCCGGCCGGTCACCACAGCGACCCCACCCAGGCGTCCGGCGAGCCGGCCGAGCACGCGTACGGCGTGGGGGTGGACGTGGGCCTGGTCGGGGTCGGCCACGATCGGTGCCAGCGTGCCGTCGAAGTCGCACACCAGGATCGTCCGCGACGGCGCCGCGAGCACTCGGTCGAGTCCGGTCCGTCCGGGATGCGTGTCCGGCAGCTGGAGCGTCATGCCGCCGACCGTACGCGGGGGTTCACGCCCCGGTGACGAGGATGACCGTGAGCCGGTCGAACGACATCGGCTCTACCGCGCGCTGCACCCGGTCGATGCCGAGGTCACCGGCGAGCAGCTCGGCCTGGCCAGCCAGCGATGCCGGATAGTAGACGCTGTCGGTCGGGATCTCGCCGTACCAGTTGTCGGTGGTGACGACGCGCCAGCCGGTGTCCTGCAGGGTCGCCGCCGCCCCGGCGGCAAGACCGGTGATGCCGGAGTTGTTGTACACCTCGACGTACGCGGTGCGCCGCTCAGCGGGCTCCTCCCGCTCGGGGTCGCCCTCAGGTTCGTCCGCCTTCGCGCCTTGCGGCCGCCTGTCCGGGCCGGCCGACCCGGTTTCCTGAGAGTCCGGCTCGGCACCACCGCGGGTGGCACCGGCGCTCGCCTGCTGGTTCGACCCGTCAGCGGTCACCTCCGGGTCGCGGTCACCGGACACCGCGAAGCCCACCACAGCGAGCGCGACCACCACGGCGCAGACGGCGACCAGCCAGCTGGGTAGGACCAGCCCGTGCTCGTCGCGTCGCGCCGCTGGGGTCACGGGTCGATGCCCAGCCGGCGCGCGGAGCGGGCCCGCTGACGCGCCAACCGCAGCCGCCGCAGGCGCTTGACCAGCAGCGGGTCGAAGGCGAGCGCGGCAGGATTGTCGATGAGCGCGTTCAGCACCTGGTAGTAGCGGGTCGCGGACATGCCGAAGGCGTCCCGTACGGCCTGCTCCTTGGCACCGGCGAACTGCCACCACTGACGCTCGAAGCCGAGGATCTCGCGCTCGCGCTCACCCAGCTCACCGGCCGCCCGGGCAGCAGTGCCGGAGGTGACGACGTCGGCAGCATCCATGGCGGGCTCCATGTCGGTGACAGTGTTTCAAGTGGTCATAGGCATCGTAGGCGACGAACCACACGGGTGTCATTCGTCGGCGGGCGGGTCGCACACCGGCCTAGGAGGCTCAGACGGCACAGTGGGACCGTGACCGATGCCCGGCTGCCCCCACCGGAGGCACCCGCCCGTCCCATCGGGTTCGGCATCCTCGCCACCGGCGGGATCGCAGCCTCGTTCGTCACCGATCTGGCCCACGCGCCTGGCGCGGGTGCGGTGGCGGTGGGCTCTCGACGGCTCGAGCGTGCCCAGGCATTCGCCGGCGAGCACGACATCGGGGCGGCGTACGGGTCGTAAGACGAGGTGCTTGCCGCCCCGGCCGTCGACGTGGTCTACGTGGCCACCCCGCACGCCCTGCATGAGGCGAACGTCATGGCGTGTCTCGAGGCCGGCAAGGCAGTGCTGTGCGAGAAGCCGCTCGGCGTCACCGCCCGGCAGTCCGAGCGGATGGTCGCCGCGGCCCGCGGGCGGGGGCTGTTCCTCGCCGAGGCGATGTGGATGCGGTGCAACCCCACCCTGCGGCGGATGGTGGACGGCGTACGCGACGGTTGGGTCGGCGACGTCCGCCAGGTGCGGGCGGACCTGGGGTTCGTCGGGAAGCCGGACCCCGACAGCCGGCTGCACGACCCGGCGCTCGGCGCCAGCTCGCTGCTCGACGTGGGTATCTACCCGCTGACGCTGGTCACCTGGCTGCTCGGGGAACCCGCCGACATGGTGGGTCTCGCGACGCTCGATGCCCGCGGCGTCGACGACACCTGCGCGCTGGCGCTGTCGTACGCCTCCGGCGCGGTGGCCACCGTGACCTGCTCACAGCTGGCCTGGACGGACTCGTCGGCCACCGTCGCCGGCAGCCGTGGCCGGGTCGACGTCGCGTCCCGGATGCACGTCCCACCGTCGGTGACCCGCCACACCGGCCTGGCGCCGCCGCTGGAGACGGAGACCCTCGCCGAGCCGGTGTTGGGCAGGGGACTCGCCAACGAGGCGGTCGAGGTGGCCCGCTGCGTCGCCGCCGGGCAGACCGAGAGCCCGCTGCTGCCGCTCGACGAGACGCTGCGGGTCGCGCGGCTGCTCGACCGCGCGCGCTCGGCCTGCGGCATCCGGCTCCCAGCCGACGACGAGCCCTGACCCCCATTACCCGCCCGTACCGCCCTGCCGCGCACCCACCACGGGATGCGGGTGGGGACTAGGGTCGCAGCGATGGCTCCTCCCACACCCTCCCGGCCCTCCTCGGCCGGCTCGAGCGCTGCCGCGCATCCGGACGCCGACCTCGTCGTCGTGGCCAACAGGCTGCCGGTGGACCGAGTGGTGGACGCGGACGGCACGACCACCTGGCGCAGCTCCCCCGGGGGGCTGGTAACCGCGCTCGAGCCGGTGATGCGTCGCAACGAAGGTGCCTGGATCGGGTGGCACGGATCGCCCGACGAGACCGTCGACCCCTTCAGCCACCACGGGCTCGCGCTGATCCCCGTGCCGCTGTCCGCCGCCGAGGTGGAGGAGTACTACGAGGGCTTTTCGAACGCGATGCTGTGGCCGCTGTACCACGACGTGGTCGCACCGCCGGAGTTCCACCGGGAGTGGTGGGACGCATACGTCACGGTCAACCAGCGCTTCGCCGACCGCGCCGCCGAGGTGGCCGCCGAGAACGCGACGGTGTGGGTGCAGGACTACCAGCTGCAGCTGGTACCGCGGATGCTGCGCCAGGCACGCCCCGACCTGCGGATCGGTTTCTTCCTGCACATCCCGTTCCCCCCGGTCGAGCTGTTCAACCAGATCCCGTGGCGCCGCCAGCTGCTCGAGGGCCTGCTCGGCGCCGACCTGGTCGGCTTCCAGCTGCCTGGCGGGGCGGCGAACTTCGTCCGGCTGGTGCGGCTGCGGGTCGGGTACAAGACCCAGCGCGACTCGGTGCAGCTGCCCGAAGGCCGTGAGGTGCTCGCCCGCTCGTTCCCGATCTCCATCGACACGTCCAGCTTCGAGGAGCTGGCCCGGCGCCCCGAGACCAGCAAGCGGGCGGCCGAGATCCGGGCCAACCTCGGCAACCCGAGGCGGCTTCTTCTGGGCATCGACCGGCTCGACTACACCAAGGGGTTGCGGCAGCGGCTGCGTGCCTTCGGGGAGCTGCTCACCGACGGTGAGATCGATGTCGACGACGCGGTCTTCGTGCAGGTGGCCACCCCGTCGCGGGAGCGGGTCGAGCAGTACCGGGTGCTCCGCGACGACATCGACCGGCTGGTCGGGCGCATCAACGGGGAGTTCGGGCACATCGGCCCGCAGCCCATCACGTACCTGCACTCGTCGTACCCGCGCGAGGAGATGGCGGCGCTGTACTGCGCCGCTGACGTCATGGTGGTGACGCCGTTGCGGGACGGGATGAACCTGGTGGCCAAGGAGTACGTCGCCTGCCGCTACGACGAACGCGGCGCGCTGGTGCTGTCGGAGTTCGCCGGCGCGGCCGACGAGCTCAAGCAGGCGTTCCAGGTCAACCCGTACGACATCAACGGAATGAAGCAGGGGATGCTCGCGGCGCTACGCGGCGACGAGCGCGACCTGACCCGGCGGATGCGTGCGATGCGCCGCCAGGTGCACGACCACGACATCGGTCACTGGGCCAGCACCTTCCTGACCGAGCTGCGCCGCGACCGCTGACGCGACGGTTCATCGACCCCGGGCCCGCCGGCCGCCCGCCGGCCGCCCGCCACACGAAACCTCCGACGAACCGGTCGCCCCAGCAACCACCAGGTCGGAAGATCCGTCCCGGCCGCCGCCGCCACACCCAACCTCCGACGAACCGGATCAAGGGTCCCGAGCGGTCACAGGCCGAGGCGCTCCTCGGCGCGGCGCACCCCTTCCACCCGGGCGGCGATCTTCGCAAACGCCACGTCCCGAGCGAAGTCAGGCGATCCGTGCTTGGGCTTGTCGTCGATGCTGAACGGCGAGAACCCGCAGTCGTCGGTTGCACCGAGGCGCTCGGCCGGGATGTAGCGGGCCGCGGTGAGCAGGTCCTCGGCCACCTGCTCAGGGGTCTCGACGGTCGGGTTCAGGGGGTCGATGACCCCGACGAAGCACACCTGCGGCACCCCGTCGGCGTCGTCGCGGCTGTGCTCACCCACCAGCCGGTAGACCCGCTCCTTGTCGGTCTCGCTGGCCAGCTGCATGAGGAAGTACCCGGCGTTCATCGTGAACATCAATGGCAGCAGCTCGGCGTAGTCGACGTCGGCGCTGTGCACGGAGTCCATGTCGCCACCCGGGCAGGTGTGCACCCCGATGTTCGTCCGCTCCGCGGCGCTGAACCGACCGAGCACCCGGTTGTTGAGCTCGATGAACTGCGTCAGCATCGCGCGCCCTGTCCACGGGTTGCGCGGGTCGTTCTTGGCGGCCAGCCGCCCCTCGGTGAAGTCGATCGACACCCGCTGCGCGCCGACGGCGAATGCCTGCCGGATGTCCTTCTCGGTCTCGTCGCACAGGTCGGCCAGGAACTGCTCGCGGCTGTAGCCGTCGATGTCATCGTCCAGCGGGTACAGCAGGGACAGCATCGACGGTGCGATCACGGCCTGCTTCATCGGCTTGGTCGCCATCGGCAGCGACCTCTCCAGATACTGCGAGGCGTACGTCTTGTAGCGGAACGGGCCTCCGACCAGGCGCGGCAACTGGCGGTGGTGCCCGTCGTCAAAGATCGCGAAGTACTGGCCATCCCCCGCGAGGTTGTTGGCCAACCCGGTACCGGCCAGCGTGTCGGTGATGGGATAGGTGGCGAAGCTGGACGCCCGCTGCTCGCCATCGGTGACGATCCACGACCCGGTGGCCTCCATCCGCTGGATGGAGTCCCGGCAGGCCTCGTCCTGCTCGGTCTGCAGCTGGTCGAGGCCGATCTCGCCGGCGTCGTACGCCGCGATCGCGGCCTGCAGCTTCGCGGGTCGCGGCAACGACCCGACGTTCTCGGTGGGGATGGGCATGGAACGGGCTCCGATCGTCGTCCGGCGGGTGCGGTCTCGACCGTACGGCCGCGGAGTCGGCGGCGAAACCCGGCGAGACCGATTGACGGCAGGTCTACTGTCGGTGGTCTCCAGGAAACCCGGACCCTGCCCCCTTGGAGAGACCATGCGGCGCCCCTTGATCCTGGCCGTCGACTCTGACTTGGTCGCGCGTGACCGCGTACGGCACGAGCTGGAGCGGCGCTACGGGTCTGACTTCCGGGTCCAGTGCCGTGGCGACGGCCCCGAGGCGCTGACGGACCTGGACGACGCCCACAGCCGTGGCGGGACCGTCGCTCTGCTGCTGGTGGCGGGCACCATTCCGGAGGCGGACCGTGCTGAGCTGCTCCGACGGGCACGCTCGGAGCACCCGGACGCGCGCCGCGCGTTGCTGGTCGCCTGGGGCGCCTGGGGTGACCGCGGCACCGCCGCCGCGATCTTGCAGTCGATGGCTGCCGGAGACATCCAGTACTACGTGCTGAAGCCATGGACCTCACCCGACGAGCTGTTCCACCGCACCGTTGCAGAGTTCCTGCAGGAGTGGTCGCGCAGCGACGTGGGCAACCAGCGGGAGGTGGTGGTCGTGGGTGACCGCCGGACTGCCCGCAGCCACGAGGTCCGCAGCATGCTCACCCGCAACGGGATCCCGCACGCCTTCCACGATCGCGAGTCGGCGCAGGGCGAGGCGGTGCTGGCCCGAGTCGGCACCGCCCGGAGTCAGGCTCACCTGGTCGTGTGGATGCCGGTGCTGAACGGCAAGCTGCTGCTGAACCCGACCGATGCGGAGATCGCGGAGGCGTGGGGCATCGGCACCGACCTACCCCCCGATACTCGCGACTTCGACGTGCTCGTGGTGGGGGCTGGCCCGGCCGGACTTGCGGCCGCGGTGTACGCCTCCTCGGAAGGCCTGAGCACCCTCGTGGTCGAGCGCGAGGCGATCGGCGGGCAGGCCGGCGCCAGCTCGCTGATCCGCAACTACCTGGGCTTCTCCCGCGGCCTCAGCGGCGCCGAGCTCGCCCAACGGGGCTTCCAGCAGGCGTGGGTCTTCGGCGCGCACTTCGTGCTGACCCGGGAGGTGACCTCTTTGGCGCGCCATGACGACCTGTACCTGGTCCGCATCGAGGGGGTCGGTGACATCACCGCCCGCGCGGTGGTGCTCGCGACGGGCGTCGCGTACCGCCGGTTGGGAATTCCCGAGCTCGAGCGGCTTTCGGGCGCCGGGGTCTTCTACGGGGCCAGCGTGTCGGAGGCGCACGCGATGGTCGGTCAGCGGGTGGTGGTCGTCGGCGGCGGAAACTCGGCCGGCCAGGCTGCGCTGCACCTGCAGCGGTACGCCGAGCGGGTGACCATCCTGGTACGGACGCCCACGCTGCAGTCGGGGATGTCTGAGTACCTCGTCAAGGAGATCAAGTCCACCGGGGTCGACGTGTGGACCGACAGCGAGGTGGTCGGCGGGGGTGGTGACGGTCGCCTCGAGCAGCTCCAGGTCCGTCACCGCCCGACCGGTCAGACGAGCGAGCTGGCCACCGACGCGGTCTTCGTGATGATCGGTGCGCAGCCGCACACCAGCTGGCTGCCCGACGAGGTGCGCCGCGACCGGGGCGGGTTCATCGAGTGCGGGTCGATGCTGCCCGACCAGCCGTGGCTGCTCGACCGGCCACGCCTGGCGCACGAGACCTCGGCGCCCGGGGTGTTCGCCGTGGGAGACGTACGCAGCGGCTCGGTCAAGCGGGTCGCGTCGGCCGTCGGCGAGGGCTCGGTCGTGGTCTCGCAGGTGCACCAACTGCTGGCGGCAAACGCTGAGTCGGCGAGGGGGCCGTTGAGAGAGCCGGCGCGATGATCCCCGCGGCGGCCATGCTGTCCCTGCCGCTGGTCGGACTGGCCATCCTGCTCGCGCAACCCGACCTGGACGTCTGGTGGGAGCACCACCCCGCCCACTTCTGGCTGGTGCTCGCCGTCGGTGGTCTGAGCGCGGTACTGGCGCACGGGACCGGAGTGGCGGCGGAGCGGCGCGCGGACGCCCGCGTGTTCCTCGTCTCGCTGGTCTTTCTGTGCACAGCCGGCTTCCTCGGTCTGCACGCCCTGGCCACACCAGGCGTGCTGCTGGAAACGACCAATGCCGGCTTCGCAGTCGCCACCCCGGTCGGACTGGCCCTGGGCGCGGTCCTGGCGGTGGTCTCGAGCATCGACCTGTCCGGCGACCGCCGGGTGCGGGTGATGCGGCGGGCGCGGCTGCTGCGCTGGTCGATGATCGCCGTCCTGCTCGCCTGGGCGGCCGTGTCGCTTGCGCAGCTCCCACCGCTGGAGGCGCCGCGAGCGCCGGAGCGGGCGTCCGGGCCGCTGCTGGTGGTCGCGATCCCGGCGATCGCCCTCTACGGGTTGGCGGCCGGGCGGTACCTGCTGATGTTCTGGCAGCGCCGCGGCACCATGCTCCCCGGCATGGCGGCCGCGTTCGTGCTGCTCGGCGAGGCGATGGTCGCGGTCGCGTTCGCCCGCAACTGGCACGCCAGCTGGTGGGAGTGGCACCTGCTGATGCTCGCCGCGTTCGCGCTGGTCGCCTGGAGCGCCCACCGGCAGTGGCACGAGGAGCGCTTCTCCGACCTCTACCAGGACGACACCCGTTCGGGCCGCCGGGACATGAGTGTCCTGTTCGCTGACCTGCAGGGGTTCACCTCCTGGTCCGAGCGGCACCGTGCCGACGAGGTCGCCGCGATGCTGAACGTCTACTTCGACGTCGCCGTCCCGGTCACTGTCGCCCCAGCACGGCGGCGAGGTGGACTGGATCATCGGGGACGCGGTGATGGTGACGTTCAACCGCCGCGGCGACCAACCGGACCATGCGCAGCGCGCAGCGGCCGCTGCGCTGGGCCTGCAGGCGGAGACGGAGCGGGTCTGCTCGGAGCATCCGGACTGGCCGCGCTTCCGGGTCGGCGTCAACAGTGGCGAGGCGTCGGTCAGCGTGCTCGGCGCCGCTGGCGGTCGTACGCACACCGTCATCGGGGACGTGGTCAACGTCGCGTCCCGGCTGGAGGGCCAGGCACCTGCCGGCGGGGTGGCGATCAGCGCCGAGACCGCCGACCGACTGCGCGGCGCCCGCACCGAGCCGCTCGGGCAGGTCTCGCTCAAGGGCAAGGCAGAGCCGTTGGAGGCGCACCTGCTGGTGGCTCTGGAGGACTCCCGCCACCGCGGCTGACCGCCCTGCGACCGGTCAGAGGACATGGCCGTCGTCCCGGCCCCACCGACGTCTCATCATGCGCACATGGGCAGGCTCACCCGGTGCATGGTTGACTCCGACCCGTGCGGATCGGGCTGTTCGTCACCTGCCTCGGGGACACGATGTTTCCGCAGGTCGGGCAGGCCACGGTCCGGCTGCTCGAGCGGCTCGGGCACGAGGTGCTGTTTCCGGCCGACCAGACGTGCTGTGGGCAGATGCACGTCAACACCGGCTACCAACGCCAGGCGCTGCCGCTAGTGCGCCGGCACACCGAGGTGTTCGAGAGCTGTGAAGTGGTGGTCGCCCCGTCCGGCTCGTGCGTGGGCTGCGTACGCCATCAGCACCGTCTGGTGGCCGAGCGCTACGGCGACCCCGACCTGGTCGCCGCCACCGAGGCCTCGGCGGAACGTACGTTCGAGCTGTCGGAGCTGCTGGTCGACGTGCTCGGCGTCGAGGATGTCGGGGCCTCGTTCCCGCACCGGGTCACCTACCACCCGACCTGCCACTCGCTGCGGCTGCTGCGGGTCGGCGACAAGCCGTTGCGGCTGCTCCGGCACGTGCGCGGGCTCGACCTGGTCGAGCTGCCTGCGGCCGACCAGTGCTGCGGCTTCGGCGGGACGTTCGCGTTGAAGAACCCCGACACGTCGACCGCCATGCTCGCCGACAAGATGCGGCACGTGCTGAGCACCGGCGCCGAGGTGGTGGCCGCCGGCGACTCGTCCTGCCTGATGCACATCGGCGGCGGCCTGTCCCGGCTGCGAACCGGCACCCGCCCGCTGCACCTGGCGGAGATCCTGGCCGCAACCGACGAGGTCGCGGCATGACGACGTTCATCGGGATGCCCACCACCGTCACGGCGCCGCGCGGTGTGGGGCAGCTGCGCGGCGAACAGACCTTCCCACGCGCCGCGCGCGTGGCCGTGGGTGATGCGCAGCTGCGACAGAATCTCGCGCATGCGACCGGCACGATCCGGGCCAAGCGCGCCGCGGTGGTCGCCGAGGTCGACGACTGGGAGCAGCTGCGGCTGGCCGGCCAGGCGATCAAGAAGCAGGCGATGGCCCAGCTGGACGAGCACCTGCTGGCGCTCGAGCGGGCGGTCAGCGCGCGGGGTGGCGTGGTGCACTGGGCGCGGGATGCGGACGAGGCCAACGCCATCGTCACCGGTCTGGTGCAGGCGACTGGCGAGCGCGAGGTAGTAAAGGTCAAGTCGATGGCCACTCAGGAGATCGGCCTCAACGAGGCGCTGGCGGCCGGAGGCATCCAGGCGCTCGAGACCGACCTGGCCGAGCTCATCGTGCAGCTCGGGGACGACCGTCCCTCGCACATCCTGGTGCCCGCGATCCACCTCAACCGGGCGGAGATCCGCGACGTCTTCCGCGCCGAGATGCCCGGAGTGGACCCGGACCTGAGCGACGAGCCACGGGCGCTGGCCGAGCAGGCCCGAAAGCACCTGCGGGCGAGGTTCCTGTCCGCCAAGGTCGCGGTCAGCGGCGCCAACTTCGCCGTCGCCGACACGGGTACGTGCCTGGTCGTGGAGTCCGAGGGCAACGGGCGGATGTGCCTGACCTTGCCCGAGACCCTGATCACCGTGATGGGGATCGAGAAGGTCGTGCCGTCGTGGCGTGACCTCGAGGTGATGTTGCAGCTACTGCCGCGCAGCTCGACCGGCGAACGGATGAACCCGTATACGTCGGCGTGGACCGGCGTGACCCCCGGCGACGGCCCGAAGGCGTTCCACCTGGTGCTGCTCGACAACGGCCGCACCGCGGCGCTGGCCGACCGCACCGGCCGCGAGGCGCTGCACTGCATCCGCTGCTCGGCGTGCCTGAACGTCTGCCCGGTCTACTCGCGCGCGGGCGGGCAGGCGTACGAGTCCGTCTATCCCGGCCCGATCGGCGCGATCCTGACGCCGCAGCTGCGCGGGCTCGGCGAGGCGCCGACCCTGCCGTGGGCGTCCTCGCTGTGCGGCGCCTGCTACGAGGCCTGCCCGGTCAAGATCGACATCCCCTCGGTGCTCGTCCACCTGCGGGCGCGCGTCGTGCGCGAAGAGAAGTCCCGGCTGAGCCCGGAGACGCTCGCGATGGGAGCGGCGGCGAAGGTGTTCGCCTCCCGGGCCCGGTACGAGCGGGCGCAGCGGCTCTCGCGGCTCGGCCGCGGGCCCCTCGGGCGCGTACCGCTGCCGGGCTGGTCGGCGATGCGCGACACGCCCGAGGTGCCGGAGGAGACGTTCCGGGAGTGGTGGCGCGCACGTGACGCGAGAGCGGCCGCTCCGGAGGCCGGCGCGTGAGCGAGGCCCGCGAGGTCGTGCTCGGCCGCATTCGCACCGCGCTCGGTCCCACGGTGGTCGTGCCCGACATCCCGCGCGAGTACCGCGGGGCCGGTGCTCCGGCCGAGGGTGACGTGGTCGCCCTGTTCTGCGAGCGCGTGGCGGACTACAAGGCCACCG
>JALYQN010000259.1 GCA_030855835.1 Actinomycetota bacterium
GCGCTGACGATCGAGGCGGACGTCACCGGGCAGGCGGCGGCCGATGCCGCGGTCGAGCGCACGGTGAGCGAGCTCGGTGGCCTAGACATCGTCGTCAACAACGCTGGCGTGATGCTGCTCGGCCCCATCGTCGACGCTCCCGTGCACGAGTGGGAGCGGATGGTCGAGATCAATGTGCTCGGGCTGCTGTACTGCGCCAGCGCCGCTATGCCGCACCTGCTGAAGGCCGCCGAGACCGCACCCCGCGGGGTCGCGGACCTGGTCAACATGAGCTCGGTCGCAGGGCGGGTCCCACGCGAGGGCAGCGGGGTCTACAACGCCACCAAGCACGCGGTCGGCGCGTTCAGCGAGTCGCTGCGGCAGGAGGTCACCCAACGCCACGTACGGGTGTCGCTGGTCGAGCCGGGCGCCGTCGCCACCGAGCTGGTCGACCACAACCGGCCCGAGGTTCGAGACAGCCTCGAGCAGCGGTTCGCGGACATGGAGCGGCTGACCGCAGCCGACATTGCCGACGCCGTTGCCTACGTCGTCACGCGGCCACGCCACGTTGCAGTCAACGAGATCCTCGTCCGTCCCACCGAGCAGCAGCAGTGACCTGAGCGCCGCGCGGCGCTGCCGGCAGGGTCGGTGCGCCGGGACACAATGGCTGCCATGGCCCGCCGAACCGCCACCCCGCCGCCCGAGGACTTCGAGGAGCACGTCGTCGACATCGACGTCGGCGAGGAGATGCGCACCAGCTTTCTCGAGTACGCCTACTCGGTGATCTACTCCCGCGCGCTGCCGGACGCGCGCGACGGGCTGAAGCCGGTGCAGCGCCGGATCCTGCACACGATGGACAACCTGAACCTGCGACCCGATCGCGGCCACGTCAAGAGCGCCCGGGTGGTCGGGGAGGTGATGGGCCGGCTGCACCCGCACGGCGACGGAGCCATCTACGACGCCCTGGTGCGCCAGGTGCAGCCGTGGGTGATGCGGGTGCCGCTGGTCGACGGGCACGGCAACTTCGGCAGCCCCGACGCCGGCCCGGCCGCGATGCGCTACACCGAGTGCCGGATGGCCGACCCGGCGGTCGCGATGACCGACTCGATCGACGAGGACACCGTCGACTTCAAGCCCAACTACGACAGCCGCGAGACCGAGCCGACGGTGCTCCCGGCCGCGCTCCCCAACCTGCTCGTCAACGGCGCCTCGGGCATCGCGGTCGGGATGGCGACCAACATGGCTCCGCACAACCTGGTCGAGGTGGTCGGTGCGCTGCGACACCTGCTGGCCCACCCGGGTGCCGACCTCGACGACGTGCTGCGCTTCGTTCCCGGGCCCGACCTGCCGACCGGCGGCAAGATCGTCGGCCTCGACGGCATCAGGGAGGCTTACCAGACCGGCCGTGGCTCGTTCAGGATGCGCGCCACCACGCGGGTCGAGCAGGTGTCGGCCCGCCGCAAGGGGATCGTGGTCACCGAGCTGCCGTACGGCGTGGGGTCGGAGAAGGTCATCGAGCGGATCAAGACGCTCGTGCAGGCCAAACGGCTGCAGGGCATCGCCGCGGTCAACGACTACTCCGACCTGGACCACCCGCTGCAGCTGGTGATCGAGGTCAAGGGCGGCTTCCACCCCGAGGTGCTGCTGGAGGCGCTGCACAAGCTGACCCCCATGGAGGACTCCTTCGGCATCAACGCCGTCGCCCTCGTCGATGGGCAGCCGCGCACCCTCGGGTTGCTGGCCCTGCTGCGGATCTACCTCGAGCACCGCCGCGACGTGGCGCGCCGGCGCAGCACCCACCGCCGCGACCGCGCAGCGGCCCGGCTGCACCTTGTCGACGGCTTGGTGGTGGCCATCGCCGACATCGACGAGGTGATCCAGCTGATCCGCACCAGCGACGACGCCGCGGCTGCGCGCGGCCGGCTGATGGCCGTGTTCGATCTCACCGAGGCGCAGGCGAGCCACATCCTCGACCTGCCGCTGCGCCGGCTGACGAGGTTCTCCCGGCTCGAGCTGGAGAAGGAGCAGGCCGAGCTGCGAGCCTCGATCGAGGCGCTGGAACGGCTCCTTGCCGACCCGGCCCTGCTGGACGAGGCGGTCGGCGCCGAGCTCACCGACGTGGCCCGACGGTTCGGCACCCCCCGGCGGACCGTGCTGCTGCAGTCCGCCGGCCAGCAGGTCACCGCGACCACGCCGCTGGAGGTCGCCGACGACCCCTGCTTCGTGCTGCTGGGCGCCACCGGGCTGCTGGCGCGCACGTCGTCGGACCAGCCGCTCGGCACCGGCGCCGCTCGTACCCGCCTCGACGCCGTCGTCTCGGTGGTTCGGTCTACCGCCCGCGGCGAGGTCGGCGCAGTCACCAGCGCGGGGCGGGTGCACCGGCTCGGTGTCCTCGACCTGCCGGCGCTTCCCGGCACCGAGCAGGCCCCGCACCTGCAGGGCGGCGCGCCGCTCAGCGAGTTCCTGGCGCTCGGTCC
>JALYQN010000262.1 GCA_030855835.1 Actinomycetota bacterium
GTTTATCCGTACTAAAAAAATGCCCCATCAGTGCATTAGGGGGGCATTCATCATTGTCCTCTTCGGAATGCGAACACCGGCGGCAACAGCGCTCACCTCGTGCGAAATGTTGCCGCGCCTCGCAGCCCTCGCGGGATGAGGGGAAGTGTTCACACCGGTCGACGGCGGGGGCGAATGGAAGCGTCATGCTGTGGCCCCCTCGACGTGTGGTCCGGTGCAGCTCGAACAACAGCGCCGGCCGCTGAGCCATCGGCGTACGTCGCATGACGAGGACCGGGCACCGCACGCTGTGGACCGGTCGCCGTCGAGCGTGGTCGTGGTCATGCCGCACCCTTTCGGACGGGTCGGGGTGGCTTGCGCAGGTGTGATGGCAGCCTGTCGGCGCATCTGTGGCACAGGTCGCCGACACGGGTGTTGGTGGCGCTGCGCCTGGACTGTTGCAGCGGGTGCAGCTCACGGGGTCCTCCGGCGTCGAGTGGTGAGCGCTCGGCGAGTGACGGTCTGAACAGGCCCTGACACCGGGGCGTCACCAAGGGCGGCACCAGATAAGTGCAGGTCAGACGGGGTTGGTGACGCTGGTGACGCTAGTGACGGTCTAGCGGGCGACTCCTCTGTGGGCACCATGCCCCAGTGCCTCGCCATCCTGGTGCGAGGTACGCACCTGTCTACAATTTCGTGTCGAGACGAGATCGGGCGCACCGTCACAGCACCTGACCTGCAAAAAGACCGATGACACATAGTCACCGCGCCGTTACACGCATAAGCGTCTTCCGGGTGTGCGCTCACTGGTCGGCCCTCAGGGCAGCGATGCGACAGCGTTCGCAGGTGTCGCGGCCGGCGATCGGCACCAGCAGTGGGCTGCCACATTGTCGGCACATGGAGTAGTAGCCAGCGGGGGTGTCACTAGCGTCACTAACGCCATGACCTGCGGCGATGCCGGTGACGCCCGGGTGGTCAGCACCGTCACCAGGGCGGTCACTAGTGTCACTAACGTCGCCGTCATCTGCGTCGTCACCTGCGGGCGACTCCTCTGTGGGCTCAATGCGCCAGTGCCTCGTCTTCCCGATGCGCGGCAGCTTCTCCACGGTCCAGCCGAGCGTCCGCAACGTCGGCGCGGACTTGGTCAGCCGCCCACCCATTCCTGACGGTGTGGACGGCCAGTCCCTCGGCGGCTTGTCGACCGTGAGCAATTTCAGCAGGTCGCTGGCGCTGCCCTCCCAGGGCGAGCTGATCTGCTCGACGATGGCGATCGCCACCGAGTCCGACGCCGCCACCGTCTCAGCGGTCCTCGACGCCTGCTCGGTATAGGTGCTGTAGCCGCTGGATCCCGTGACCTCGTCCACGGCGAGCAGTACCCGGGCGAAGTCGGCCATACGTGGCAGCCCTGACCGTCGCACCGTGGGCAGCACCCGCAGCACGTTCACCGCGACGTGCAGCAGACCGCCCAGAGCGCGCGGGTGGACCTTCGCCCAGCAGGCGTTGAGATCCTCCTCGGAGGCGCGGGAGTCTTCGGAGATCCGGTCCAGCTCGACGGTCAGCAACCGGTCGGCCAGGTCGCCGTTGAGGGCTCCGGGGTCGACGCTGGTCAGGGCGACGACCCGCCGGAACGCGAGCACGGACACGTCGGAGTCGGTGAAGAGCTGACGCCGGAGCATCCCGTCCCCGGTGACAGCCCGACAGATCGCGTCTTGGAGCCAGTGCTGGAGGTCGGACACGTTGTCCAGGCAGGTGACCCACGACCCAGCCGCCGCGACCGCCCAGTCCTCGACGTTGCGCGGGGCGGTGCGGAGCCGGGATGCACACCTGTCGAGCAAACTCGTGACGAGACGGGCTGCGGACGACTTGGCAGTGCCGTGCTCACCGCGCAGCAGCAGCACCGGGTGCGGCAGCTCGGGCATCAGCGCCGCGACCAGCCACGCCACGATGAGTGGCCAGTCCGACTTGGCGATGTTCAGCAGCTCGCGGAGGTCGTCCAGGGATCCCAGGTCGTCGGGTACCGGCAGCGGCAGGGTCGCGTTAGTCCGCCAGAACAGCACCGGGGAGGTGTCCTCGACCTCCCAGCCGTAGGCGCCGATGAGGACGGCGGCACCGTCCTCACCGCCGAGGTCGAGCACGAGGCGGTCGTCGACCGGGGACCGGCCGACCCGGAGCGCCACCTCGGTGGGGTCGAGGCCTTGCGCTTCGCCTTCGATCACGAGCAGGGCGTCGGCGAGCGCCGACGCGTTGGCGGCAGACTTCATCTTCTCGAAGTAGATCCGCGCCAGCTCCGACCGGAGCGATCGCCGGCCGCCACGAAGTACCCGGGCCACGTTCGGCCCGTCGATCGGCACCGCGTACGCCTCGCCGGTGGTGGTGACCCCGAATGTGAACCGTTCCTTGGCCAGCTCGACCAGCTTGGTCGCGGTGGTGTCCTTGCGTCCACCGAGCAGCAGCGAGGCCACCGTCTTGGCGTCGCCCTCGACCGGCGCGGCCTTGGCGGCCTTGCCTTCCAACACGGTCATCGCGTCCCCGAGCGCCGAGGCATTCGGGGCGTTGCCGTACTCGCTGGCGAACACTGCCGCCAGGTCGGCGCGGATGTCGGCGAGGGGGCGCTTCACGTCCGGGTTGTTCTTCGGGCTGGCGAACGTGTACAGGATCGGTGCAGGGTCGCCGGCCCGGTGCTGTCCTTCGGTGACGCTGCCGAACGT
>JALYQN010000278.1 GCA_030855835.1 Actinomycetota bacterium
CGGTGGCCGTACCCGTGCTGAGCCAGCACGGTGAGCTCATCGCCATCCTCGGCGTCCAGGGTCCGGCGGCGCGCTTCCGCCCGAGGGACATGCGGCTGGCGGTGCAGCTGGCGCGCGAGCGCGCGGACCGCATCGCGACCGCCTTCTGAGCCCGTCTCCGCGGGCATCGCGCAGCGAACACCGGACACGGATCAGGCGCGGCTCATCGGGTGGCCCCCTCGCCCAGGAAAGTAGCCAGTGAGTCGTCATGGGCGTCCCACCATGGCGTGTGGTGCGCCGGTGCCTGTGAACCGGTGCACGGGGAGGAGAATCCGCGGTCGCGGTACCCGACGATGTCCTTCTCCTTGTCGTGCTCCCACTGCTTGAAGTGAGTGCGGGTGAGGTCGAGGTCGAATGCCGGGTAGTCCACGTCCTTGACCAGGTCCGCGATGTGGTCGGCCTGGAAGTCGATCTGCTCGAGGGGATCGGCGAGGCTGTCTTGGCGGGTGCGCCACGCCACGATGTCGGCTGCCATCTCCTGCCGCGACGGCAGCTGCAGCCTGCCGAGGACATAGTCCCGCGCGTACCAGGCCTCCGCATCGAACAACGTGAATGTGTAGAACTGGTCCTGCATCGACAGGTACATCATCCGTGGGTTGTCCAGCCAGAACACGCCCTTGTAGAGGTCCGGAGGGTAGAGGACGTTCGACGTGCGGAGGCGCAGGCTGCTGTCGATGAAGGGGAAGTGGTGCCGGTACCCGGTGCACAGCACGATCGCGTCGACGTCGCGGCTGGTGCCGTCGGAGAAGTGCGCCGTCGGCCCCACCATCTGCACCAGCCCAGGCACCTCCTCGATGCCGTCCGGCCAGGGGAACCCCATCGGCTCCCGCCGGTAGGTGATCGTGACCGACCGCGCGCCGTACTTCTTGGTTTGCAGCGCGATGTCCTCGGCCGAGTAGCTGCTGCCCATGACGAGCAGGTCTTTGCCGGCGAACTCGTTGGCGTCGCGGAAGTCGTGGGAGTGCAGGATCCGGCCGGGAAACCGATCGAAGCCTGGGTACTCGGCCACGTTCGGGATAGAGAAGTGCCCTGAGGCGACGATGACGTAGTCAAACTCCTCGTTCCTGGTCTCACCGGTGTCGAGCGACTCGACCGTCACGTCGAACTTGTCCCGGTCCGGGGAGAAATCGACCCAGCGCACCGCGGTGTGAAACTCGATGAGCTGCTTGACGTTGCTCTTCTTTGCCCGCCCGACGATGTAGTCGTACAGCACCTCCCGGGGCGGGAAGGATGGGATGGACTTGCCGAAGTGCTCGTCGAACGAGTAGTCGGCAAACTCCAGGCACTCCTTCGGGCCGTTCGACCACAGGTAGCGGTACATGCTCCCGTGGCACGGGTCCCCGAACTCGTCGAGTCCGCTGCGCCAGGTGTAGTTCCACAGCCCGCCCCAGTCGCCCTGCTTCTCGAAGCACACGATCTCCGGGACGTCCGCTCCAGCCTTGCGAGCCTGCTCGAAGGCGTGCAACTGCCCAAGGCCACTGGGGCCGGCACCGATGATGGCAACGCGTGAGACCACTGATCCTCCTCGTCCTGGCTGGTGTTTTCGGGCGTTAGGACCGCGGCCGCGCCTTCTCCGGGTCGTAGAACGGGAAGGGGACCACCTGCGCGGGGATGCGCTTTTGGTGCCCGTCGAGCTTGCCGACCTCCACCTCGGTGCCCAGCTCGGAGAACTCCACCGCCATCCGGCACAGCGCGACGTTCTTGCGCAGCACGGGAGACCGGGTGGCGCTGGTGACCACGCCGACCTGGCTGCGCCCGGAATGCACGCAGTCGCCGTGGGCGGCTGGCTCGTTGCCCCCCAGCTCGAGTCCGACCAGGGTGCGCTGCGGGTTGGCCTTGCGGCGAACCAACGCGTCCCTCCCGACGAAGTCGTCCTCCTTGGTCTTCAGCGGGACGGTGAACCCGATCCCCGCCTCGTACGGGTCGGTCTGGTCGCTGAAGTCGTAGCCGGAGAAGACCAGACCGCATTCGATGCGCAGCATGTCCAGCGCCTCGAGCCCGAGCGGTCGCAACCCGTGCGGGGCTCCGGCCTCCCACACCGCGTCCCATACTGCCGGGGCGTCGTCGGGATGACACCACAACTCGTAGCCGAGCTCGCCCGAGTAGCCGGTGCGCGAGACCAGCAGGGGTACCCCGTCGTGGTCGCCGATGCGGCCGACGGCGAAGCGGAACCAGGTCAGGTCGATGAACGCGGGCTGGGTCGGAGGCGTCCAGACGACCTCGCGCAGCAGGTCTCGGCTGGCTGGACCTTGAACGGCGATGTTGTGCAGCTGGTCGGTCGAGTGCTTGACCCACACCCGGTCGAGACCGAGCCGCTCGGCTTGCTGGCGCAGCCACACGCCGTCGTACTCTTCCCCCCCGACGAAGCGGAAGTTGGTGTCGCCGAGGCGGAAGACCGTGCAGTCGTCGAGCATCCCACCGGTCTCGTTGCACATCGCCGAGTACACGACCTGGCCGTGCGAGAGCTTGCGGATGTTGCGGGTGAGGCACGCCTGGAGCAACGCCTCGGCATCCGGGCCCAGCACCTCGAACTTGCGCAGGGGTGACAGGTCCATCACCGCGGCGCGTTCCCGACACGCCCAGTACTCCTCGATCGCGCCGACGTTGTCGAAGCTCGACGGCAGCCAGTAGCCGCGGTACTCCGTGAACTGCCGGGTGAGCGCGGAGGTCCGTGGTGCAAAGGCGGTGTCCTTGGTCAGCTGGGTGGGGGAGTCGGGCGTCACCCGGTGCGAGATCGCCATGGAGAACTTCCGTTCCGCGTCGTAGACCCGCACGTGGATGTCGGTGGGAGTCCACGCGTTGGAGGGGTCGATGTCGTCGGGGCACGCCGACGAGGCGCACAACAGGTCCGTCGCAGCGCGCATCAGCACGTAGTCACCCGGCCGGGACCACGGTTCGTCGAACACCAGCACGTTGTCGGCGTCGAACCCTGTGTTGTAGAAGAGGTTGAGCGCCGGCCAGCCCTTGCGCGCGGCGATGCCGTACGCGGTGACCTGCGCGTTGAAGTTGTCCGTGCAGTTCACGTGACCCGGGTAACCCATGTCCTCGTAGTACTTCGCGTTGCACGCCAAGGTGAATGAGTCGTGCCGACCGACGGTGTCGCGGACCACCTCGACCAGGGGCTGCATGTCCTGGTCGTAGAACTTTCCGAACAGCCCCGGCTGCGGATAGGCGTTGCCCATGATCGAGCGGGTGGTCCTGGCGTCCAGGCCACGCTCGACACCATCATCGAGCCGGTGCCCGTGGAAGGCCAGGAAGTCCGAGCACTGCCTGCCCCGGACATCGACGATCTGGATGTACTGCCCGGCCTTCACCTGGTAGCTCTGCGCGGTGGCAGCGTCGATGCGCAGGTCGAGAACCGGCTCGGCCAGTGGCTCCGGCAGCACCTCGGCTACGTCGGGTCGGGGGGCGGCGCGCCGGACCTCGAGCACCAGATCCGACGGCGGATTGCCGTCCGGGTCGTCGATCTGCATCCGGCCACCAGGTGCAGCCACGGCGACCGTGGCCGCACCGGATGCGGTGAAGCTCTCCCTGGCCCCGGGCGGCGACCACTCGCCGAACAGCTGCGCAGCGGTGGCCTCCCTGGGGTCATGACCACCGGCCGACACCGCCGCAAGCACCGCCGCACGACCCGGGTCCGGGCTGGACCCGTCCGCGACCAGGGCGCGAACCGTGCTGGCCGGTGCCGCGGCGCGCACACCCAGTGCCGAGCCGTCGCGGCGGCCGTCGTCAGCGCACACGCTGAGCTCGGCGCGCTGACGCCCTTGCCGGTCGACAACGGTGACCTCGTCGCCGCCGTCCACCCGCACGACGGTGACGCCGCCGGGTCGGACCCAGTAGGTCTCCAGGCCCGGCTCGGGGGAGAGCAGGCCTGGTAGCAGCATGCGGGTTCTGAGCGGAGCGGACGCCATGTTCCGGGGCCGCTACAGCTTCTTCACAAAAGTCCGGGCTTGGTAGAGCGCAAGGAATGGGAGAACGGTGAACAGGATCGTCGCAATGACCACGCCGGTCGTACCCCCGGCAAAGAAGTCGGTCATGTCACCACCTCCAGGAGTCCGGTCTGCCGCATGCGTTCGCGGCCGAAATCATTGAGGGCGAACCGCAACAGCAGCCGCTCCACCCCGCCGGACTTCTCGGGGTCGATCGCGGTGTCGACCTCGGTGAGCAGACCACCGGAATAGAGGTCGGTGAGGGTGAGCCGCACCGTGCCGTACCAGTAGTCGCCGGCCAGGCCGTAGTCGGCCATCACCGCGTCGGCGATCTCGTAGTCCCACATCGCCTCGTGGCGGGCAAGCAGCTGCAGGATGTAACCCTTGATGTGCATGTCAGGCACGTCCGCTCCCCTCGACGGGCACCGCCGGGGCCGCCGAAGCGGTACGAGCCGGCACGGCCCGGATGATCTCCAGCACCCCGCGCCTCTCGGTGAACAGGATGAAGCTGCCGACCACCGCGATCAGGGCCCCGACAATGAACTCCGTACTCGGTCGCGTGAGTTGGAACACGCTCAGCCAGACCAGGGCGAACGGACCGTAGAGCGCCGCGATCGCCTGGCCACGCCCGACGCCGATCAGCGGGAAGGACTTGTACCAGGCGACGTAGCAGAACGCGAAGGTGAGGCCCATCAGCACCAGCATCAGCCAGACCGCGGGGTTTGTCAGCGCCGTGCCGAGGGCGGTCCACAGCGCCCCACCGGCGAGGATCGCGGTGATCGGTACGGCGACCACGACGTACAGGCCCACCTCGGTGGTGAAGCGCAGGGTCAAGCCGACATCGGGGTCGCTGACGTCCAGGGCCCGTCCGGCGATCGCTCCCTCCAGTCCCCACCCCACGAACGAGGCCGCTCCGGCGAGGTAGCCAATCCAGCCGGTGCCGCCACTGCCGGTGAGCTCGCTTATCAGGCCGGGGGTGAAGATGACGACGCCGCCGGAGACGAGGACGAGAATGCCGACGGCCGCCTGCGGTGTGATCCGCTCGCTGTACCAGACCCGGGCGGTGAGCGCCCCGATGATCGGGTAGAGCAGCGCCGCCACCGCGGCGAACTGTGGCCCCACGTAGACGACGGCTACGTATGTGCCAAAGATCGCCAGCCCACCGGCAAGGCCGGCGGGCAGGTACCACCATGAGATCTTGGTCTGCCGCATCGTCCGGACGTAGTCGCTGGTCTTGCCCAGCACGGCGACCCACACGAACATCGCGAGCAGCACCGCGACCGCGTTGAGGAACGCGACCACCAAGGCGGCCAGCATCAGCTCACCGGTGCCGTTTGCTAGACCGACGAACGGGGCCTCGAAGTAGATGGCGTAGCCCGGCACGTACCACGCACCCCACAGCACCGCGCACCACAGGGCCCAGATGAATCCCCACCGCACCTGGCGGTTGCGGTAGTCCTCTCGCAACTGTTGCTTCTTGGCGACATCGGCCTTGATGACATCGGACATGGCCACACTCCCAGGAGGAAACGGCTTCACGCGCGGTCGGGCGATGGACGTGTGACGCAGATCATCCACAACCTGAATGACGCTGTAAACCCCACGGACGCAGAGTCGCCCCCATGGACATGAGCTCGGAACAGGTCGAGCCACTCGGTGGTGGCCCGTGTTCACAGGGTCAGGTTGCGCAGAAGCCGGGGACGGTGAAGCCGTCGACCTCGATGCCGAACTCGGCGCCCGCGTCGAGCAGCGCTTCGAACAGATACTGACCGGACGACCGTTCGCAGTGCAGCAGGTAGGTGAGCGTCCCGTCGGTGTTGTGGCGCACCACGTCGGTGACGACCCGGGCGACCGAGGACCGGAACGCAGTGCCGTCGGGCGCGGCGGTGTCAGCCAGATCGATTGCACAGACCTTGGCCAGCAGGTCGGCGGACCGTGTCCCGGTCAGGGCAACCAACGCCCGGCCATGGGTGAGATCGACGATGGAGACGAACTCGCCGAGACCGGCGATGGCCTGGTCGAGTTGCCCCTGAACTGTGGTGCCGTCCCCGACCCCGCCCAGCACCAGCCACTCGCCCGGTCCGGACCCGATGACGAGGCGACCCATTGCGTCGGCGACCGCACGGCCGAACGGGGTGCCGAGAGCGTCGCGCACAGCGCCGTCGTACGGCGCACGCACCGCGATCTTGGTCAGCGGGGTGAGATCGGTGAGCGTCAGGTCGGCGGTGCTGCGCCTTCCGCTCACCTCCCAACCAGAGTGTTGTGTG
>JALYQN010000290.1 GCA_030855835.1 Actinomycetota bacterium
GGGTGCTCACACGCTACGAGCCGTCGAGGGCCGGGTTGTCGAAGATCTCGGGCCGGGCGAGCTTCTCCACCCGACCCAGTGGCCAGACGATCGCCCCCACCTTTCCGACCACCATCTCGGTGTCGACGGAACCGCCGTTGGGGTCGCCCATGTGCAGACGCGAGTCGCCGGAGTTGTTCCGGTTGTCGCCCATCATCCACAGCGCGCCCTTGGGAACCAGCTGGTCGAACTCCACGTCGGACGGCCGGACGCCCGCGGGGAGGTACTCGCGCTCGTCGAGCGGAACCCCGTTCACGCTCATCCGGCCCTGCTTGTCGCAGCAGACCACCCGGTCGCCGCCGATGCCGATGACCCGCTTCACCAGGTGCCCCCCGGTCGGGTACAGACCGACCGCTTCCAGACCGCGCTGCAGGACTCCGCTGGCCCGCTGGCTCTCGACCGCGCCGAGCCAGCCTCCAGGGTCGTCGAAGACGATCACGTCGCCACGATGGATGTCGTCATTCCAGTACGACACCTTCTCGACCAGGATGCGGTCACCCTTGAGGAACTCCGGCTGCATCGACACCGATGGCACGAAGAACGCCTGCACGAAGAACGACTTGACCAGCACCGCGAGCGCCAGCGCCAGCACCAGCAAGACGATGACCTCCTGCCAAAGCGGGAGGCTCTTCTTCGCAAGCTTGTGGGTGTGCGGGGGGGTGGGTCCGTGTCGGTCGCCGACCTCGGCGTCGGTGTCATCACGGGTGGTCACCGGGCCAGGGTAGGTGGTCACAGCCGGAGACCGAGCGAATCAAACACCAGCCGGCTCGCGACGCTCCTTGATCTTGGCCGCCTTGCCCCGCAGGTTGCGCAGGTAGTACAGCTTGGCGCGCCGCACGTCGCCACGGGTCGCGACCTCGATCCGCTCGATGATGGGCGTGTGCAGCGGGAAGGTCCGCTCGACCCCCACCCCGAAGCTGATCTTTCGCACGGTGAACGAGCGGCGGACGCCGGACCCCTGCAACCTGATGCAGACGCCTTGGAAGAGCTGGATCCGGGAGCGGTTGCCCTCGACCACGCGGACGTGCACCTTCAGGGTGTCACCGGCGCGAAAGGCCGGTAGGTCGGAACGTAGCGAGGCGGCGTCGACGACGTCGATGGTGTTGGTCATCAGCTGGTGTCACTTCCTGTCGGTGCCACAGGTCACCCACGGCCGGTGAGGCGAGTGCTCGGCACGCTGCGCCCAGCTTGGGCGAGTGATGGTCCCCGGTGGCAGACCGACGCGTACCGACCGGACAGTCTGCCACAGCGCCGCAGACCTGAGGCAATCAGGCGCTAGGAGGCCGCGGGAGGCCCGGGCCCGCCGTGCTTGTCCAGCAGGTCGGGCCGGCGGACCGCCGTACGCCGCAGCGCCTGCTCGCGCCGCCAGCGCGCAATCCGCGCGTGGTCACCGCTGCTCAGCACGGCCGGCACCTCCAGCCCGCGCCAGACCAGCGGCTTGGTATAGACCGGGTACTCCAGCAACCCGCCCTCGGCACCGAGCGAGTGCGACTCCTCGACCAGCGAGGCCGCGTTGCCGAGGAAGCCCGGCAACAGCCGGGCCACGGCCTCGACGATGACCAAGGCGGCCACCTCCCCGCCCCCCACCACGTAGTCGCCGAGCGAGATTTCGTCCACGGCCATCCGGGTCTCGGCGTGCTCCACCACCCGCTGGTCGATGCCCTCGTACCGTCCGCAGGCGATGAGCAGCCACGGGTCGGCGGCCAGCCGTACCGCGTCTGCCTGGGTGAGGCGCCGGCCAGCAGGTGTCGGCACCACCAGCCGCGGTTGCGTCGCCCCGTCCACCGGCGCGAGGGCGTCGAGGGCGTCTCCCCACGGCGCCGGCGTCATGACCATGCCGGCACCCCCACCGTACGGGCTGTCGTCGACGGTGCGGTGGCGGTCGTGCGTCCACTGCCGCAGGTCGTGCACGTTCAGCTCGAGCAACCCGGACGCTCGGGCGCGTCCGGGCAGCGACAGCGCGAGCGGTGCCAGGTAGTCGGGGAAGATGGTGACGACGTCGACGCGCACTTCAGCCTCGGTCAGGTGCAACGACGTCCGCATCCAGCAGTCCGGGCACTGGGTCGACGGTGAGGGTCCCGGCGCCCAGGTCGACCGTGGGCACCAACGCGGTCACGAACGGCACCAGGTGGGTACCACCGTCACCGGCGATCACGAGAAGATCCTGCGCCGGCAAGTGACGCACCTCGGCCACCGTGCCCACCTCGGCACCGTCGCTGGTCCGGGCCGCCAGACCGACCAGCTGGTGGTCGTAGAACTCCTCCGGGTCTGAGGGGCGCTCACCGACACCGACGTCGACGACGAGCCGCGCTCCGATCAACCCTTCGGCCGCGGTCCGGTCGGTCACCTCGTCGAAGCCGACGAGCAGCCGAGCACCGTGGCGGCGGGCAGACCGGATCGTCAGGCGTCGGGTCGTGGTCGCCCGAGGCCCCCTAGGCCGCACCCGCAGCACCGCACCGACCGCGAAGCGGGTCTCGGGCTCGTCTGTGCGCAACTCGACACCCACCTCACCGCGAAGCGCGTGCGGGCGGCCGACCACGCCGACGACGACGTCCAACTGAGGACCTCCAGGGTGGGCCGACCGGGCGCTGAGTCTCAGCGACGCCGGTCCACGTCGACGAAGTCGATGCGTGCGCCGGCTGCGCCAGCCACCGCTCCGACCACCGTCCGGATCGCCGTGGCAGTGCGCCCGGATCGTCCGATGACGCGCCCGAGGTCCTCGGGATGGACTCGAACCTCCAGCAGCTGGCCGCGGCGCAGCTGCTTGGCCCGCACCTCGACATCGTCGGGGTGGGCGACGATGGCTCGCACGACGTGCTCGAGCGCCTCGACGAGCACGGCGGTCAGCTCTCCGAGGGCTCGTCAGCGGCCGGTCTGGCCGCCGCCTTCTTCGCCGTCACTGCTTCGCTGGCCGAGTCTCCGTGCGCCTGCTTCAGCGCGTCGTTGAAGGCGTCGGTCTTGTCCTTGCGCTCCTCGGCGACCAGCAGCGGCGGCGGCGCCGGTTCGCCCCGGAACGCCTGCCAGTCACCGGTCTTGCGCAGCAGGGCGAGCACCGGCTCACTCGGCTGGGCGCCGACGGCCAGCCAGTGCTGCGCGCGCTCGGAGTCCACCTTGATGATCGATGGGTCGGTCTTCGGGTTGTAGGTGCCGATCTCCTCGATCACCCGACCGTCGCGTTTGGTGCGTGCGTCGGCCACGACGATGCGATAGAAGGGCGTACGAATCTTGCCCATGCGCTTTAGGCGGATCTTGACGGCCACGGGTGGACGTCCTCCCTGCTTGTCGAGGGCTGGTTCGAGGGTGTGGGTGGATGGCGAAGGAGTTCCGACCCGACGGGCCATCATGCCAGAGGCCGGCTCAGGAGACGACGCGGCCGCGCAGGACAACCCGCACCGGTGCCCCGACCACCCGCAGGTCGGCCAGCGGGTCAGCGGCGTACACGCAAAAGCTGGCCGGGTCACCCTCTTGCAGGGCGGCGGGGCGGCCGAGCCACTCGCGGGCCCGCCACGAGCCAGCGCCGAGGGCGTCGAACGTGGTCATCCCGTAGCTGACCAGCTCGATGATCTCCTCGGCGATGAGCCCGTGCGGCAGCACCCCGCCGGCGTCGGTGCCGGCGTAGATCGGCACGCCCGCCTCGTACGCGGCGCCAATCGACTCGCGTCGGCGGGAGAACAGATCCCGCATGTGGGCGGCGTAGCGCGGGAAGCGCCGCTCACCCCGGTCGGCGTACGACGGGAAGTTCTGCAGCTGGCGGACCGTTGGGACCAGCGCCGTGCCTCGCTCGACCATTGCGTCGACCAGCGCGGTCGACAGGCCGGTTCCGTGCTCGATGCAGTCGATGCCGGCCTCGATCAGGTCGGGCAGGGCCGCCTCGCCGAACACGTGTGCGGTCATCCGCACGCCGTGGTCGTGCGCGGCCAGGACCGCGGCGCGCACCGCGCTGCCGGGCCACGAAGGCGTCAGGTCGCCTGAGTCGCGGTCGATCCAGTCCCCGACGATCTTGACCCACCCGTCGCCGCGGGAGCTCTCCTTCGCGACGTAGGCGGTCAGGTCGTCCGGTTCGATCTCGTGGGCGTAGTTGCGTACGTACCGGCGGGTGCGGGCGATGTGCCGGCCGGCGCGAATGAGCTCGGGCAGGTCGGCGGAGTCGTCGATCCAACGGGTGTCGGCGGGCGAGCCGCAGTCGCGCAGCAGCAGCGCCCCCGCGTCGCGGTCGGCCTCGGCCTGTTCACGCTGGGTCGCCTCGTCCACGGCGCCGTCGGCGTCGAGCCCGACGTGGCAGTGCGCGTCGACAAGTCCGGGCACGATCCACGACCGGTCGGCGGCGCCGATGTCAGTCGCATCGGCAACGCTCTCGTAGGTCACTCGCCCGTTGACGACGTGGAGGTCGCGGTGCCGCCCTTCGGGCAGCACGACGCCGCTGACTCGCAGGGCCTCGGT
>JALYQN010000322.1 GCA_030855835.1 Actinomycetota bacterium
GAGTACGGCAGGAAGGGCCGGCGGGCCGCGACGCCCGCGGCCGGTGCCGCTGCCGCGAGACCGGTCCCGGCACCGAGAACGACGGCGGCGCGCAGCAGGTCGCGTCTGCTCTGGACATGGGAGGGCATGCGGGACTGGCTCCGAGGTCGTCGGGGGTGGGGTGGCCGGAGGTGTATATCACGGTTCGGTGGCGCGCACTGCACAATCCGCACAGTCCGACCGACCGCTGCCCGGCGCCACGGACGGGTCCGGGACTTGCGCCGCCACCGGGTCGACGAGCCTATCCTCGACCAGCCGCGAGGGAGGCTACTGGCGCTCCGGCGGCTCAGTGGATGTGCAGGGCGAACGTAGCCTTGAAGCATCGTCGAGATGACCCACCGCTGACCTGTAGGAGGCCCGACCGTGCACACCCGACGAGCCCGAGCTGCCGCGCTCGCAGCCGTCTGGTTGCTCGCAGCGGTCCCGGTCGCGGCGCACGCGTTCCTTGCCGGCGAAGAATCGGTGCGCATCGGCGCGCACACCGCGACCACATCCCCGACCGTGGACGGAAAGGCAACCCTCGTCGTGGGCGGGCTCGTCCCGTTGCTCCGCGTGACCAGCGGCCTCCCGGTGGGGCTCGGCGTCGAGGTGACGGTCAACGGTACGGACGCCGACAGCCTGGACACGATGGTGCAACGTGACGCCGTGATCGCGAGTGCACCCGAGGGCGAGATCGCCCGGGTACGCGACGCGCTGGTGGACCTGGCCGTTGCCAGTCTGCTGCGGGGTGTCGCGGCCGGTGCCCTCGCGGCGCTGCTGGTCGCGGGGTCTTGGGCTCTGGTGGGCGCCGAGCGCCGCCGTCAGCTGCGTAGCCTGGCGCCGCGCCCGGTCTGGTGGGTGACGGCTGCGGGCACCGCGGCCCTGGTCGCCCTCGCGGCCGCTGCCGCCCCGCGCTCCGCGGAGCCAGAGTACAGCTGGAGCCCGATCAGCGAGCTGGTTCCGGAGGCCAACCTCAACCCCGCGCTGTCGGCCGTCGAGGTGGCTGACGGGACCGCGACGGAGGGCGGGGTGGCCCTCATCCGGGGCGCCATCTCCACCTACCGCGACTCGGTGGGGTTCTACGACGCCCTGACCCAACGAGTCGCGACTGTGGCGCGTCAGCTCCGCGGGCCGGCGGATGACGACGAGGTGGTCGCGCTGCTGGTGTCGGACCGCCACGACAACATCGGCATGGACCGGGTGGCCCGCGCGATCGGTGACGCCGCCGGAGCGACAATTCTCCTGGACGCCGGGGACGACACCGCGTCCGGGGCGGCCTGGGAGGACTTCAGCATCGACTCACTGGGTGCCGCCTTCGAGGGGTACGAGGTCGTCGCCGCCCCCGGTAACCACGACGCCGGAGGGATGGTCGCCGAGCAGATGGCCGACGCGGGCTTCACCGTGCTCGACGGTGAGCCCGCCGAGGTCGACCAGATCACGTTCCTCGGTGTCCCGGACCCGCGCACCAGTGGCTTTGGCAACGGTGTCGTCGAAGGGTCGGTCCCGTTCGACGACGTGGCCGCTGACCTGGCTGAGACTGCGTGCGGCGAACCGGCGGTGAGCACGGTGCTCGTGCACAGCCCGGCCCTCGTTCTGGATACGGCCGAGTCCGGGTGCGTGGACCTGGTGCTGTCGGGACACCTGCACCGGCAGGTCGGGCCGACGGTCGTGAGGTCCGGCGACGGGCTGACCACCACCACGTACACCAACGGCACCACCGGCGGCGCGGCGTACGCGTTCGCCCTGGGCAGCGCGCTGCGGCGCCCGGCCCAGTTGACGCTGGTGACCTTCGCGCACGGCAGGCCGCGCGGGCTGCAACCGGTCGACATCGAGACTGACGGCACCATCACGGTGCAGCCGTACCAGCCGTTGCAGCTGACCGGTCGCCGCCTGGACTGACTGACACGGCGCCTCGGCGAGTGGGGTGACAGGTGCGGTACCTCGGCGTGTGTCGCACACCTTCTTGCGCCAGTGGCAGGTGCGCCCGGGCCGGCGAGGTACGTTCCGGAACGTGACCGACCTCGACACGATCACTCGGCGGGCGGCGTACGCGCTCGTCCGGTTCCGAGACGAGGACACGGTCACCCTGCTCGCCGGTGAGTGCACCGATCTTCAGTGGCTGGCCGACGTCCCACTGGAACACGGTGTCCCGCCTGGTGGTCGACGCTTCGACCGGCTGCTGGTGGTGCCGTTCCGGCAGGTTCGGGAGCGCGGGTTCGCCGCCGTGGACGACGGTGCTCCGCTGTCGGTGCTCGAGATCGACGACGAGCGGCGGCTGCCACTCGGCGAGGCGCTGGCCCAGCTGCCTCAGCAGCTGCCGGTCTTCGCCGACCGAGGCGGGTTCGACGTTCCCGACGCCGAGTACGAGCGACTGGTCGCGGCGGTCGTGCGCGACGAGATCGGCAACGGCGAGGGCGCCAACCTCGTCATCGGTCGTACCTGGCAGGCGCGGGCGGAGCGGTTCGGGCACCCGCAGGCGCTGGCGGTGTGGCGCCGGCTGCTCGAGCGCGAGCGCGGCGCGTACTGGACCTTCTGTTGCTTCACCGGGGACCGCTGGCTGATCGGGGCCACCCCCGAGCGGCATGTCAGCCTCGACGGCGGGCAGGTGCGGATGAATCCGATCTCCGGCACCTTGCGGCTGCGCGGGCATGCCGACCGGGCCGAGCGTAAGCGTGCGCTCCTCGACTTCCTCGGCGATGAGAAAGAGATCTACGAGCTGTTCATGGTCGTCGACGAGGAGCTGAAGATGATGTGCGACATCTGCTCCGAGGGCGGTCTGGTGCTGGGTCCCTACCTGAAGGCGATGACCCACCTGGTGCACACCGAGTACCTGCTTGCCGGCCGCACCCACCGGAACCCGCGCGACGTGCTGCGCGATTCGATGTTCGCAGCCACCGTCACCGGCAGCCCGGTCGAGAACGCCTGCCGCCTCATAGCCGACTACGAGCCCGGCGGCCGCGGCTACTACGGGTCGGTGCTCGCGCTGCTCGGCCGCGACGCCGAGGGTGGGCACACCCTCGACGCGCCGATCCTCATCCGTACCGCAGACGTCAGCCTGTCCGGACAGGTGTCGGTCACCGCCGGTGCGACCCTGGTGCGCGACTCCAACCCGGCCCACGAGACCGCCGAGACGCACGCCAAGGCGGGCGGGGTGCTCACCGGGTTCGGGCTGGTCGACCCGCCGGCGGTGCTGGCCGACGAGGCGGACGCGCTCGGCGCGGATGAGGACGTCCGGATCGCACTCGGTTCCCGCAACCAGCGGCTGGCGCCGTTCTGGCTCACCAATCAGTCCGGCACCCTCCCGAACCCTGCACTGGTCGGTCGGACCGCGGTGATCATCGACGCCGAGGACGACTTCGTGAACATGCTGCGGCACGTGCTCGGCGTGCTCGGCATGCGCACCGACGTGGTGCGACACACCGACTGGAAACCGAACAGCGCCGACGACTACGACCTGGTCATCATCGGTCCCGGACCGGGCGATCCGCGCGACCTCGACGATCCCAAGATCGCGACCGTGCGGCAGGCGGTGGACGGGCTGCTTGCCGGCGATCAGCCGTTCCTGGCCGTCTGCCTCGGACACCAGGTGCTCGCCGGCGCGCTCGGGCTCGACCTGGCGTACAAGGACATCGTCTTTCAGGGCACCCAGACCCGGTTGCCGGTGCTCGACCGAGACGAGGTGGTCGGCTTCTACAACACCTTCGTCGCCCGGGTGCCCCCCGGCGGGCTGACCGACGGGCTGTCGGTCGAGACCGACTCGATCACCGGTGACGTGCACCTGCTGCGGGGCCGAGGCTTCTGCGGGGTCCAGTTCCACGCAGAGTCGATCCTGTCCCAGCACGGGTGCGACATCGTCAGCGAGCTGGTGGGCGACCTACTGGCCAGCGGCTGAGGTGCAGCCGGTGGTGCCGCCGCAGACGCGGGTGGTGCTCGTGGATCACCACGACTCGTACTCGACCATCCTCGCCCACCTGGTGGCGTCGGTGACCGGTGAGCTCCCGCGGGTCGTGCAGCACGACGAGGTCGGAGTGCAGGAGGTCGCGGTCGGGCCGGACGGGTCGGTCACCACCCATGTTGTGTTGTCACCCGGACCGGGCCACCCCGGCGATCGGGCCGACTTCGCCGTCGGTGCCGAACTCGTCGCCGACCCGCCGGTGCCTATCCTCGGCGTCTGCCTCGGGTTGCAGGGCATCGTCGTCGGCCACGGCGGCGTCGTGCAGCAGGTGCAGCCGGCGCACGGTCTGGTCGACACCGTCACGCACAGCGGCAACGGGCTTTTCACCGGCTTGCCGCAGAGCTTTGATGTCGTGCGCTATCACTCGCTGGCCGCGACGTACGTCCCGGACGTGCTCGAGGTGACAGCCCGCGGCCGCACGGGCACCGTGATGGCGGTGCGGCACCGCGAGCTGCCGCTGAGCGGCGTCCAGTTCCACCCCGAGTCGGTGCTTACCCGGTACGGCCGCGAGCTGGTGGCCGCGTTCCTCACGGGCCGACGATGACTGGGCCGACGCTGATCGGGCCGACGATGGCTGGTCGGCGATGACGACTGGTACCGACGCGTGGGTCGAGGCGCTGGTGGCCGGGCTGCTGCGCCGCCACGACCGGGTCTGGTGGCTGGACG
>JALYQN010000339.1 GCA_030855835.1 Actinomycetota bacterium
CGGTGGCACCGCTGGCGGTGTCGCTCGCAGACGGGGCATGCGTGCCCGAGCCGGTGCGCCACATCGCGGTGGACCCGCTCGAGGAGTCCTTCGACGCCGCCCAGGTGGGCCACCGGTTGTCCCGGCGACGGACCGGGGTGAAGCGAGCGCTGCTGGACCAGGCGCTGCTGTCCGGAGTCGGCAACATCTACGCCGACGAGGCGTTGTGGCGGGCGCGGCTGCACTACGCCCGGCCGACCGAGACGCTGCGCCGCCGTGAGGTGTCCACATTGCTGTCCGCGCTGCGCGAGGTACTGGTCGAGGCGCTGGAGGAGGGCGGGACCTCGTTCGACTCGCTCTACGTCGACGTGGACGGTCGGCCCGGCTACTTCGAGCGGTCGCTCGCGGTCTACGGTCGCGCCGACCGGCCATGCCCGCGCTGCGCGACGCCGGTGCGCCGCGACCCGTTCATGAACCGCTCGTCGTACACCTGCCCCCGCTGTCAGCCCCGACCGCGGCGAGCCCGGTGGTGAGCCCGGTGGTGAGCCCGCTGAGGGGGCTCGGTAGGTGAGCCCGGGTGAGCCCGGGTGAGCCCGGATCGAGTGTCAGTGCGCCGCCTGCTGCCGGTTGACCCGGCGTGCGTCCGGTGCGATTCTGGACGGTGGACCCGATCGGTCCATGCATGGAAGCCGTTCCCGTAGACCCACGGATCGGCAAGCTGTACCCGGCGGAGGGCATTGATGGCGAAGGCACTCGTAGGGCACATTGGCGGACACGACCCCCGACTCGCAAGGCAGACACTGCTGCTGCGCCGACGGGTGGCCGATCTCGAGGCCGAGATCAACCGGTTGCAGGACCGCAACGACATCTTGAGCACCGCTCTGCGAGACCGCGAGCTCGACGACGCGATCACCCAGGAGCGGGTGCTCGAGCCGGCATTGCGCTGAACGGGCGGGGCTGCGGGCCTCGCCAGTAGCCCGAGAACGTGATCCGGCGTCGGTCCATGCCGGCCTGGACAAGGTGGCGGCGTACCGCCTTGACACCGCCCGACTCGCCGCACACCCAGACATAGTCGAGGCGACCCCCCGGGGCGGGTCCAACCGCCCGAGCGGCCGCCAGTAGTTGGCGCCCGGCCGCATCGGCGCCCCGGTAGGCCCATTCGATGCCCAGCTGGGGGTCCTGGTCTGCGCCCAGGTCGGCGTACGCGGGGTCGGGCAGCTCGACGATGGCGTGCACGGCCCGCGAGTCCGGCAGCGACTCCATGATCGCCGCCAGGGCCGGCAACGACGTCTCGTCGCCCAGCAGCAGCTGACGGCTGTTCGGCCCCGGGTCCCGGTATGCGGAGCCGCTGGCCCGGTAGCCGACCCGGTCGCCGAGACGCGCGCCACGCGCCCACGCCACGCCTGGCCCGGCATGGTCGTGCAGGACGAAGCAGACGTCGATCTCGCCACGCTCCGGACGGTGGGTCGCCACGGTGTACCACCGCAGGTGCAGTCGATCGCCGGTGGGAACCATCAGCCCGAAGCACTCGTCCGGCCCGCTGGGCGCGAAGTGCACGAACTGGTTCGCCGTCAGGGTGATGCGGCGTATCCGCGGGTTCGGGTCGACCACGGCGCTCACGGTCGTGGGCCACAGGTCGTGGCCGCGGCGGCTGCCGCCCGACGTCCCCGCCACCGGCGCAGCCTATCCACGCCGCCGGCGACACAATCAAGGCAGCAACAGGGCGCTGTCGCCGAACTCGTGCCACAGGTAACCGACGGCCACCGCCTCGTCGTACGCCCGCTGCACCAGCGGCGCACCGGCCACCGCCTCCAGCAGCAGCAGGTGGCTGGCCCGCGGGTCGTGCCAGCCGGTGACCAGGCCGGTCACCGCTCTGGTCGGCCGGTCGGGGCCGAGGACCAGGTCGGTCCAGCCGCTGGCTGCATGCAGCGTCCCGTCCGCCGCCGCGACGGTCTCCAGCGCCCGGGTGACGGTCGTGCCGACCGCCACGATCCGTCCCCCGGAGGCCAGGGTCTGGTTGACGAGGCGGGCCGTCGTCGCCGGCACCGAGAACCGCTCCGGCATCGGCTGCTCGTCGGCCTCCAGCGAGGACACCCCGGTGTGCAGCGTCACCGGCGCCACCTGCACACCGGCTACCACCAGGGAGGTCACCACCCGGTCAGTGAAGGGTCGGCCAGCGCTGGGCATCTCCGCACTGGGCATGTCAGCACTGGGCATCTCAGCGCTGGACATCTCAGCACTGGGCATCCACGGTGTCGGCTGGGCGAAGACGGTCTGGTACGTCGCCAGCGGCCATCGCCTCGACCCGTGCCCGTAGCTGATCGGCCTACCGTGCCGGGCCAGGTGCTCCGGCACCGCGGCTGCGAGGGTGAAGGCGCCGCGCCACAGCCTCGAGCCAGTGGTGACCGCCCGCCCGGGGTACGCGGCCTGCAGCGTCAGCGCCCCACCGCCGGCGAGTCGGATCGCCTCGCCCACGCGGCCGTCGAGCACCCGGCAGGAGCCGTCGAGGCAGCGCAGCTCGACTGCGTACAGGTGGTCCGGCAGTGGGCCGGACACGTGTACGGCGACGTCCCGCCCGTCGCTGCGGGTACCATTGAGCGCCGCGGCCGCCGTCGCCGAGGTGTTCACGACGACGAGGTCACCGGGACTCAGCGACCCGCGATCGCCCGGAAAGTGGTGTGGGTGACGGTGCCAGCGGTGGCCACCAGCAACCGCACCTCGTCGCGGGCGACGCCTCGGACCTCCGCTGGTTCGGTTGCGATCAGGCGCTCGGGCCGCACGAACGACGTGCTGGCCGGGCGCAACCCCTTCGCGGCCCGGGCGGTCACGCCCGCGCTCCCTGGTGCAGCCGGAGGTCGGCGCCGCGGAACCGGCCGCTCGGCGGGCGTTCGTCGAGCAGCCGCAGCAGCGCCGGAACCACGGACTCCGGTGGCGGGCGGTCCGAGATGTCCTCGCCCGGGAAGGCGTCGGCGTGCAGCTGGGTCCGCATGTCGCCGGGGTCGAATGCATAGGCGCGGATCAACGGCTGCTCGGCCGCGAGCACCGCGGTCATCTGGTCCAGCGCCGCCTTGGAGGCCGCGTACGCTCCCCATGTCTCGTAGGCCTCGACGGCCGCGTCGGAGCTCAGGGTCACCACGCAGCCGCCGGCCGCGGTCAGGTGCGGCAACAACAGCTGGGTGAGGGCGAGCGGGGCGATCGTGTTGACCGCGAGCACCCTCGCCAAGGCCGCGGGGTCCAGGTCGTCGAGTCGCCGCATCGGGATCGGGCCGAGCGTGCTCGCGTTGTGCACAAGGAGCTGGAGCTGGTCGCCGGCCGCTACCGCAGCGGAGACGGCCTCGGCGATCGCGGTGCGGTGGGTGGCGTCGGCGATGTCCCCCACCACCGCCGCCCGGACAACCGGTCCGAGTCGGCCGGCCGCGTGGAGCAGCGCATCGCCACCGCGGGCGTCCACGACAAGCCGCCAGCCACGTCCGGCGAGTGCCTCGGCGACGGCGGCACCGAAGCCTCGGGAGGCGCCGGTGACGACTGCGAGTGGGTTGGGCTTGGTCGTGGTGGTCATGGAGCGAACGCTAAAACCTGAACCTGACTTCAAGTCAACACCCGGTTGCGCGAGCCTCGCGGGGGCGGACGGCTGTGCGGCGCGCCGTGCTGGGGATCGAGTCGGTGCTGGTTAGGCTCCCAGCGGTGTACCTGAAGAGCCTGACGCTGCGCGGGTTCAAGTCGTTTGCCTCGTCGACCACGTTGCGCTTCGAGCCGGGGATCACCTGCGTCGTCGGGCCGAACGGGTCGGGCAAGTCGAACGTCGTCGATGCCCTGGCCTGGGTGCTGGGGGAGCAGGGAGCCAAGTCGCTGCGCGGCGGGCGGATGGAGGACGTCATCTTCGCGGGCACGGCCGGTCGCCCCCCGCTCGGGCGAGCCGAGGTTGTCCTGACCATCGACAACACCGACGGCGCACTGCCGGTGGAGTTCTCCGAGGTGACGATCGCGCGGACCATGTTCCGCGGTGGCGGCTCCGAGTACGCCCTCAACGGCCGGACCTGCCGACTGCTGGACGTCCAGGAACTGCTCAGCGACTCCGGAATCGGCCGGGAGATGCACGTCATCGTCGGTCAGGGCCGGCTCGACAGCGTCCTCCAAGCGACGCCGGAGGACCGTCGTGGGTTCATCGAGGAGGCGGCCGGCGTCCTCAAGCACCGCAAGCGCAAGGAGAAGGCCCTGCGCAAGCTGGACGCCACCGCCGTGAACTTCACCAGGGTCCAGGACCTGCTGGGGGAGATCCGTCGCCAGCTGAAGCCGCTCGGCAGGCAGGCCGAGGTGGCCCGCCGGGCCGTGACCGTGCAGGCCGACCTGCGTGACGCGCGGGCTCGGC
>JALYQN010000344.1 GCA_030855835.1 Actinomycetota bacterium
GCCGAGCACCGCCACCGCGTCGGCCTCGGCGGCACGAAGCGCGGCGCGTGCCGGCCCCACCGCGGCACCGGACACGGCTGCGTAGCGAGCCGCGAGCGCGGCCCGATCCGGAGCCACCGTGCGCCCGGCAAGCACCGCCTCGGCACGCAACGTGGTGGCCAGCGGGTCATACGGCGTGCCGATCGACGGGCAGCACCTCGGGTCGGTGCACAGCAGCGACCAGTACCGGCTGCCGTCGGTGCGCAGCAGGTCGAGCACCTCGACCCCGCTGGCTCGTACCCGCTCACCGACGGCGAGCACCACCTGCTCGGCCATTCTCGGCCGGGCCGAGAACGCGATCACCGCGACCCGGGTGCAGCCCTGGTGGACAACCGCGTCCACCACCTGGTCGGCAACGACACCGGCAGCGCTGGGCTCGGGCAGGTCCACCCGGGCCTGGAAACCCGGCTGGGAACCAGCGGTGGCGACCACCACGAGGGACTCTGCCGGCTCGAAGCCCAGCGTCACCGGCACCAGTGCCAGCAGCTCAGCGGTCGACCGGACCCGCAGCACCGGCCGGTCAGGTCGGGTCGGGGCCGGGGCGTCCGGGTCGGGCAGCGCGAACATGTCGACACCCTGCCCCGCGGATCCGCCGATCGGCCGGCCCCGTCCACAGGTGCTGCGACGATGACTGCATGCGAGCCGCGCCGACGGTCCTGCACCTGGACCTGGACGCGTTCTACGCCGCCGTCGAGCAGCGGGACAAGCCGTCGCTGCGGGGCAGACCGGTGATCGTCGGTGGGGTCGGCGGCCGGGGTGTGGTGGCCACCGCCTCCTACGAGGCGCGCGCGTACGGGGTCCGATCGGCCATGTCGACGGCCGAGGCGCGTCGCCGCTGTCCGCACGCCGCGTACCTGACCCCCCGCTTCGGCGCGTACCAGGCCGCCAGTGACCTGGTGCTGGCCCAGCTGCGCGAGCTGTCGCCGCTGGTCGAGCCGCTGTCGCTGGACGAGGCGTTCGTGGACCTCGCGCCGACCGCTCCGGACGCTGGGGTCGACGACCTGCGTGAGCTCGCCGAGCAGCTGCGGGCCCAGGTCCGGACCTGCACCGGCGGGCTGACCGCGTCGGTCGGGCTGGCCACCTCCAAGCTGGTGGCGAAGATCGCCAGCGACCTGGACAAGCCGGACGGCCTGGTGGTCGTCCCACCCGGCACCGAGCAGGACCTGCTCGCACCGCTGCCGGTGCGGCTCGTGCCGGGGGTCGGGCCGGCGACCGAGGCCCGGCTGCGGCGGCTCGGGGCACGCACCGTCGCCGATGTCGCGGCCCTGCCCACCGGTGAGCTGGTGCGCGAGCTTGGGCAGGTCCACGGCGCGGCGCTGGCCCGGCTCGCGCGGGCCCGCGACGACCGACCGATCGTCTCCGAGCGGGACACCAAGTCGGTCAGTGTCGAGGACACGTTCGACGCCGACCTCACCGACCCCGCGCTGCTGCACGGTCTGACCGAACGGATGGCGACCAAGGTGGTGGGACGGTTGCAGCAAGCTGGGCTGTCCGGGCGGACGGTCACGCTGAAGATCAGGCTGCACGACTTCACCACCCACTCCCGCGCCGCGACCCTGCCCGGGCCGACCGACAACGTGCGGGTGGTGCGCGCGCTGGCCCGCCGGCTGCTCGACGAGTCCGACACCGGTGGCGGGGTCCGGCTGCTCGGGGTGGGGGTCTCGGGTCTGGCCGACTGGATTCAGGACGACCTTTTCGACGGAGCCCTCGCCGACCCGACGACCATCGCGACCGCTGGGTACCCGGATGCCTCGGTGCCGGCAGCACTCGATCCGGACGCCGCCGAAGCGGCCGCGACAGCGCTCGCGTCGACGCTGGACCGGCAGTCCCGGCGAGACCCCCACCCGCCCGGCGCCGACGTCGTCCACGACGTACACGGAGACGGATGGGTCTGGGGGTCCGGGCGGGGCCGGGTGACGGTGCGGTTCGAGCGAGCCGGGTCCCCGCCCGGTCCAGTGCGCACTTTCGCCGCGGACGATCCCGCATTGCGGTCGGCGGATCCCCCGGTCCAGTGAACGGGCTGCAGACCGGCTGGCAGGTTCGCTAGCGTCGCGGTCGTGTCCGACCACACCAGCACGCACACCGACGGGAACCATCGCAGCGAGACCGACGCGCTCACGCCGCCGGCGGCCCGCGAGGTTCCGCAGCTGCGGGTGCACCACGGCGACAGCGTGGTCGACCCGTACGAGTGGCTCCGCGACAAGACCTCCGCCGAAGTCGTCGCACACCTCGAGGCCGAGAACGCCTACACCGAGGCGCGGACCGCCCACCTTGCCAGCCTCCGGGCACGGTTGTTCGACGAGATCAAGAGCCGTACCCAGGAGACCGACATGTCGGTGCCGACCCGCAAGGGCTCCTGGTGGTACTTCGGCCGCACCGTCGAGGGTCAGCAGTACGCGATCCACTGCCGGATCCCCGTCAGCTCCGACCACGACTGGGAGCCCCCCACGGTGACGGCGGACGGCCCGGCCGGCGAGCTGCCGGGTGAGCAGGTCCTGCTTGACGGCAACCTGGAGGGCGCCGGGCACGCGTTCTTCTCGCTCGGCGTTTTCGACATCAGCCCCGGTGGCGGGCTGCTGGCCTACTCGGTCGACACGGTCGGCAACGAGCGCTACCTGCTGCGGGTCAAGGACCTCGAGACCGGTGCACTGCTGCCGGACGAGATACCAGACACGCACTATGCGACGGCATGGTCGGCCGACGCGTCCACATTGTTCTACACCAGCGTCGACGCCGCCTGGCGCCCGCACCAGGTGTGGCGGCACGTCCTGGGAACGCCGGTCTCCGACGACGTTCTCGTGCACCACGAGACCGACGACCGCTTCGCGATCGGGGTCGCCAACACGCGCAGCGAGGCCTACATCGTGATCTCCGCCGGCTCCCGGATCACGAGCGAGGCGAGGGTCCTGGACGCGGCCGAGCCGCAAGGGACGCCGCGCCTCGTGGCCGAGCGCCGGACCGGTGTCGAGTACCACATCGAACATGCCGTGGTCGCCGGCCAGGACCGGTTCCTGATCCTGCACAACGACGGTGCCGAGAACTTCGCCCTCGCCGAGGCGCCGGCAGACGACCCCGGACCGGAACGGTGGACCGACGTGCTGGCCCAGCGCGAGGACATCCGGCTCGAGGACGTGGACGCCTTCGCCACCCACCTGGTCGTCACCTACCGCCGCGACGCGCTCCCCCGCACCGCCCTCATCGCGCTCACCGCAGACGGCTACGCCGACCCGGTCGAGCTGGGTTTCGACGAGACGCTGTACAGCTGCGCCCCGGCGGCCAACCCCGACTGGGCCCAGCGGCACGTTCGGTTGGGGTACGGCTCGTTCGTCACCCCGCCGTCGGTGTACGACCAGTTCCTCGGCCAGGACGGCCGGCCGGGCGACGGCCCTCGGGTGCTGCGCAAACAGCTACCGGTACTCGGCGGGTACGACCCCGCCGACTACGAGCAGCACCGCGAGTGGGCCACCGCCACCGACGGCACCCAGGTACCGGTGTCCGTGGTCTGTCGCCGCGGCACCCCGCGGGATGGTACGGCACCCGCGGTGCTGTACGGCTACGGTTCGTACGAGCACAGCATCGACCCGGCGTTCTCGGTCGCGCGGCTGTCCCTCCTCGACCGCGGGATGGTGTGGGCGGTGGCCCATATCCGCGGGGGCGGCGAGCTCGGTCGGCACTGGTACGACGCCGGCAAGACCAAGACGAAGCAGAACACGTTCACCGACTACGTCGCCTGCGCCCGGCACCTCGTCGACAGCCGGTGGAGCTCGCCGGACCGGCTCATCGCCTACGGGGGCAGTGCGGGCGGCCTGCTGGTCGGGGCTGCGGTCAACCTCGCGCCAGAGGCGTTCGCCGGTGTGCTGGCCGCTGTGCCGTTCGTCGACACCCTGACCTCGATCCTCGACCCGAGCCTGCCGTTGACCGTCGTCGAGTGGGACGAGTGGGGTGACCCGCTGCACGACCCGGACGTCTACGCCTACGTCAAGTCCTACTCCCCGTACGACAACGTCACGACCGCCGCGTACCCGCCGATCCTCGCCACCACCAGCCTCAACGACACCCGGGTGTTGTACGTCGAGCCCGCCAAGTGGGTGGCGCGGTTGCGGGTGCGCAACGCCGGAGCCCCCCGGGTGCTGCTCAAGACAGAGATGAGCGCGGGGCACGGCGGGGTCAGCGGACGCTACGAGAGCTGGCGCGAACGCGCGTTCGAGCACGCCTGGGTGATCGACACCGCGGGTGCACCGCACGAGGTGAGCCCCGCTGCCCAGTTGAGAAGTCGCTGAGAAGGGCAACCTTCGCCGCCGCCGGCTCGTCAGAGCCTGTGCAGCGCAGATTTCCGGCAGATCGGGCGGTGTTCCGCAGGACCAAAGCCGGAATCCGGGCCCAGCATCAGGTGTTGCACCGAGAGTGCAGAGATGGCGACGAGGAGGGGTGTGACCGTGGCACGGACCACCATGACCCGCGGTGACACCGCGGAAGGTCGCGACAGTGTCGGGATGTATCTCGACGAGATCGCGCGGACGCCGCTGCTCGACGCGGCGCAGGAAGTCGAGCTGAGCAAGATCATCGAGGCCGGCCTGTTCGCCGAGCAGCTGCTGGCCGAAGGGAGGGTCGGGCGGCGCAGGGGGGGTGCACCGAAGCGGGCTACCGCCGAGGAGCTGGAGTGGCTGGCGGCCGAGGGCCGCCGCGCCCTGCAGCAGTTCACGACCGCGAACCTGCGGCTGGTCGTGTCCATCGCCCGTAAGTACGGGCGCAACCAGATGCCGATGCTCGACCTGATCCAGGAGGGCAACACCGGGCTCATCCGCGCGGTCGAGAAGTTCGACTACGCCAAGGGTTACAAGTTCTCCACCTACGCCACCTGGTGGGTGCGTCAGGCCATCACCCGCGGCGTCGCCCAGCAGGCCCGGGTGGTGCGGCTGCCGGTGCACGTGGTCGAGGAGCTCAACCAGATCGGCGCGGCGCGGCGCGCGCTCGAGCGCAAGCTCGGCCGCGAGCCGGACCCGGTCGAGATCGCCGACGAGCTGGGGATGGACGTGACCCGGGCCGCCGACCTGGTGCGCTGGGGCCGCGACCATGTCAGCCTGGACAGCCCCGTCGACGATGACGGGGACACCTCGCTGGGTGACCTGGTGGCACGCGAGGGGGCGCCTGGTCCGGACGTGACCCTGCTCGACCGCGAGTCGCGAAACCGTCTCGCCGCGCTGGTCGACACGCTCGGTGAGCGGGAGGCCGACATCATCCGGTCCCGGTTCGGGCTGGTGGACGGACGCACGCACAAGCTTGCCGACATCGGCCGCCGGCACGGCATCTCGGCCGAGCGGGTCCGCCAGCTCGAGCGGGAGGCGCTGGCCCGGCTGCGCGACATCGCCGACCCGGACCTGGCTGCCTGACGCCCACTCGGGGTCTCAGACCAGTACAGCCAGCTCAGCTTCTGGTCCTCGCGAGCAGGTCGAGCCACAGTACGTCCACCGCGGCGTCGAGGTCGGCCAGGTCGCCGCCGTTGCCCACCACCAGGTCGGCGGCGGCCAACCGCTCCGCCCGCCCGGCCTGGGAGGCGATCCGGCCGCGGGCCTCGTCGGGGTCCATCCCCCGACCGGACACCAGTCGGTCCCGCCGCACCTCGTCGGAAGCGTCGACGACCACCACGACGTCGAAGTCGCCCTGCCGGCCGGTCTCGACAAGCAGCGGGACATCGTGCACCACCACCACGTCGGCGCCCGCGGCCGGCTGCATCCCGGCCTCGATCCCGGCCTCGATCTCGGCCTCGATCTCGGCCGCGCGCAGCCGTACCCGGGGGTGCACGATCTGCTCCAGCCGATGCCGGGCCGCCCGGTCGCCGAACACCTGGCGACCGAGCGCAGCCCGGTCGAGCTCGCCGTCGGCGCCGACCACGTCCGGACCGAACACGGCCACCACCTCGGCGAAGCCGTCCGAGCCTGCCGCCACGACCTCGCGCGCCAGCAGGTCCGCATCGATGACTATCGCGCCGCGGGTCGCCAGCCGCCGGCTCACCTCGCTCTTGCCGGAGCCGATTCCGCCGGTCAGGCCGACCCGGAGCACGAGCTCAGCCGGCCAGAGCGCCGCGGAACGTGCGGCGGTACTGGTGCGGTGTGGTGCCACGGGCCTGCGCGAAGTGGTGGCGCAGCCCGGCCGCCGTCCCGAAGCCGGACTCACGGGCCACCTGCTCGACCGGGATGTCGGTGGCCTCGAGCAGCTGCTCGGCCAGCAGCAGCCGCTGATCGGTCACCCACTGGTGCGGCGTGGCTCCCGTCTCCGCCCGGAACCTGCGGGAGAAGGTCCGCTCCGACAACGAGGCCCGGGCAGCCAGGCGTGCCACCGACAGATCCTCGCTCAGGTGAGCGACCACCCACTCCAGCACCGGCGCGAGGGTTTCCGCATCGCAGTCGCGCACCGGGGTCCGAATGTACTGCGCCTGCCCGCCGTCACGATGCGGCGGCACCACCATCCTTCGGGCGACCGCCGCGGCTGCTTGGGCGCCGTAGCTGGCACGGATCAGGTGCAGGCAGGCGTCGATCCCGGCGGCAGTGCCGGCACTGGTGACGACCGGCCCATCGGCGACGTACAGCACGTCGGGGTCAACCAGCGCACGGGGGAAGCGCGCCGCGAGCTCGTCGGCATAGCGCCAATGGGTCGTGCAGCGCCGCCCGTCCAACAACCCCGCGTCACCGAGGGCGAAGGCCCCGACGCACAGCGACAGCACCTGGGCGCCCCGGTCTACGGCGGCGACCAGCACGTCGGTGACTGCGCGCGGGTCGGCCGACCCACCGACGATTGCCGGCACGACTACCAGGTCGGCGTCGGCGGCCCGGTCGAAGCCGGATGGCACGTCGAGGTCGAACCCGGCAGTGGTACGGACGGCTCCCGGCCGCGGGGCGCACACCGCGAAGCGGGCAACCGGGACACCGTCGTCGGAACGGTCGATGCCGAAGGCCTCGCAGACGACCCCGAGCTCGAACGGAGCGACGCCATCGGTCACCAGCACGGCCACATCGCGGATCATCGCGACAGCCTCCCGCAGATGTGGCAGGAATTCAATGCACGCGGTCGTATCTGCCACTTGTGGCGGAATATCTATGCGAGAAGAATAACTGCCATGACGATCCTCATCGCCCTCATCGCCATCGGGGCCGTCGTCTCGGCGACCGCCCTCCAACTCGTGCGCCTGATCGGCTCCGACGGTTACGGGCACCGCCCGCCGCCCCGCAGCCACTGGTCCGAGGAGACGCTCAGCCGCCGGTGAGCTTCTCCCGCAGCGCCTGCAGCGCCTCGTCGGAGGCCAGCGCGCCCCGATCCCCCGGTGCGGCCCCCGAAGCTGCGGGCGGGGTCGCAGGAGTCTGTCCGCCGGACGGTGCTGCCTCGTCGCGGTCACCGTCAGCGTCCGGACCGGCCGCTGGGGCAGTGTCTGCGTCGGTGTCGCTGTCGGTGTCGGTCGAGTAGTTTGCTACCTCGCCGGCTTCGAGGTCGGACTTCTTGGCTTCCTCGATCTGCTCTTTGTGCGCCTCCCAGCGGGTGTGCGCCTCGGCGTACTGGGACTCCCAGGCCCGCTGGGCCTCCTCGTGTCCGGGCAGCCACTCGCCGGTCTCAGGGTCGAACCCCTCGGGGTAGATGTAGTTGCCCTGGTCGTCGTAGCTGGCGGTCATGCCGTACAGGGACGGGTCGAACTGCTCGTCGGTGACGGCCACGTTCTCGTTCGCCTGCTTGAGCGACAGCGAGATCCGTCGACGCTCGAGGTCGATGTCGATGATCTTCACCATCACCGAGTCGTTGGTCTGCACCACCTGCTCGGGAATCTCCACGTGCCGCTCGGCGAGCTCGGAGATGTGCACCAGGCCCTCGATGCCGTCCCCTACCCGCACGAACGAGCCGAACGGCACCAGCTTGGTCACCTTGCCCGGCACGATCTGGCCGATCTGGTGGATGCGGGCGAAGTGCTGCCACGGGTCCTCTTGGGTGGCCTTCAGCGACAGCGACACGCGTTCGCGGTCCATGTCGACGTCGAGCACCTCGACGGTGACCTCCTGGCCGACTTCGACCACCTCGCTGGGATGGTCGATGTGCTTCCACGACAGCTCCGAGACGTGCACCAGCCCGTCGACCCCGCCGAGGTCGACGAAGGCACCGAAGTTGACGATCGAGGAGACGACCCCCTTGCGGATCTGAGCCTTGCCCAGCTCCTTGAGGAAGTTCTGCCGCACCTCGCTCTGGGTCTGCTCGAGCCAGGCACGCCGGGACAGCACCACGTTGTTGCGGTTCTTGTCCAGCTCGATGATCTTGGCCTCGATCTCACGACCCACGTACGGCTGCAGGTCGCGCACCCGGCGCATCTCCACCAGCGACGCCGGCAGGAACCCACGCAGGCCGATGTCGAGGATCAGACCGCCCTTGACCACCTCGATCACGGTTCCGGTGACGACGCCGTCTTCGGCCTTGATGGTCTCGATCGTGCCCCAGGCGCGCTCGTATTGGGCGCGCTTCTTGGACAGGATCAGCCGGCCCTCCTTGTCCTCCTTCTGCAGGACGAGGGCCTCGACCTGCTCCCCCACCGACACGACCTCATGCGGGTCGACGTCGTGCTTGATGGAGAGCTCGCGTGACGGGATGACACCCTCGGTCTTGTACCCGATGTCGAGCAGCACCTCGTCTCGGTCGACCTTGACGATCGTGCCCTCGACGATGTCGCCGTCGTTGAAGTACTTGATCGTCTCGTCGATCGCGGCGAGGAAATCCTCGGCCGATCCGACGTCGTTGACCGCGACCTGCGGGGTCTTGCTGCCACCGGTCGCGGTGCCGGGGACGGCGCCCGCCGTGCCCGGGCCGGTGGGGGGGCCGGTGGTGGGGGCGGCCTCGATGCTGCTCGTCGTCATCGGCTGCTCGTCGTCATGGGGTGGAGGGTCTCCGGGCGGACTGGTACGGCGCGCGGCGGCCCTGTTCCGCAGGAAGTGAGGGGCTTCACGCGGGGCGCGAATCCTGTCGACTCGGTGCGAGCACGGCCTGCTCCGTACGAGGTCGCGCAGGCCACAGCGCAGTCGAAACCCTACGCGGCGCCGGGTGGACGGGTCAACGCGCTGTGCGGCCAGCACCGGCCCGAAGTGCACCCAACCGCCCGTCCGGCACCCTCCCACCTGGCGGGACAGGGCACACTGGACCTCACACCCTTGCAGACTTGGAGGTCGACTCGTGGCCGCAACCGGGCCCACAGCAGGCTCGGTGCGCGCGCCGGGCCTGGGGCAGGTCCGCGGTCCGCGCCGTGCCGGATCGCTGCCCGGGGTCCTGGGACACACCGCCCTCGGGGCCCTCATACCCGGCAGCGCCTTCTGGATCCAGCGCCGCCACATGCTCGCCGGCTGTGTGTTCCTCGTGTACGCACTGCTGCTGGCCGGGCTGACGTACACCCTGCTTGCCCGGCGTCAGGAGCTGGTGAAGCTGCTGGTGCAGTCACAGTGGCTCACCGCCACGGTCATCGTCCTCGCCGCCTGCTACCTGGCCTGGGCCGGCGTTGTGGTGGCCAGCGACCTGCTCTCGCGTCCGCACGAGCTCACGTCTGGCCAGCGCATGGGTGCCACGGCCTTCACGTTGGTGGTCTGCGGGGTGCTGGCGGCGCCGTTCATCGTCGGGATCCAGTTCGCGTCGGCACAGCGCTCGTTCATCGAGGAAGTGTTCGCACCCGCGACGGAGTCCTTCAGCGCGACCCGACCCCCGGTGGCCGGCGCGGACGACCCGTGGCTCGGCGAGGACCGGGTCAACGTCCTGCTGCTCGGGGGCGATGCAGGACCGAACCGGGTCGGGACCCGCACCGACTCGATCATCGTCGCCAGCATCGACGTGGCCAGCGGGGACACCGTGCTGTTCAGCCTGCCCCGCAACCTCGAGAACGTCCCCTTCCGCGAGGGGACCGCCCTGGACCGGATCTATCCCAACGGCTTCGACGGTCCCGGGGACCCGCTGCAGTGGATGCTCAACGCCGTCTACCCGTTGGTGCCGGATCTGCACCCGGGCATCCTCGGTCGCAGCGACAACGAGGGCGCCGACGCACTCAAGCTCGCGGTCAGCGGCGCACTCGGCCTGCGGGTCGACTACTACGCCCTGGTCAGCATCCCGGGATTCGTGCGGCTCATCGACGCCATGGGAGGCGTCACCGTCAACATCAACGAGCCGGTCGCCATCGGCGGTGTCACGGGGGTGCGGGAGCCGGACGACTACCTGGACCCCGGCCCGTCGCAGCGCCTCAACGGCTTCGAGGCGCTCTGGTTCGCCCGCGGTCGGTACGGGTCGGACGACTACGAGCGGATGCGCCGCCAGCGCTGCCTGATCGACGCCGTGATCGACCGTGCCAACCCCGGCACGCTGCTCACCCGGTACGAGAAGATCCTCGAGGCGGGGCGCGACGTGCTGCGCACCGACATCCCCGGCGAGATGCTCCCGGCCTTCGTGGACCTGTCGTACCTGGTCAAGGACGCCAAGGTGCGGTCGGTTGTGTTCGAGCGCAGCGACGACTTCACGCCGGAGTCCCCCGACTACGCGTGGATCCAGCGGGTCGTCGCCAAGGCGACCTCGCCCGGAGACGGTGCCGGCGGCGGCAACGGCGGTGGCGGCGGGGCCAAGTCGGCCATCGACTCGGCGGAGTCGTCCTGCACCTACGACCCGGTGGGCTGAGCGACACCGCAGGGTCAGTGGCCGGCGTCCTGCCAGGTCAGGCCGACCCCGATGGACACGTCCAGCGGCACCGCCAGGTCGTAGGCGGTGGCCATATGGGTGCGCACGACGTCCTCCACGTGGTCCCGCTCCCCGGGGGCGACCTCCAGCACCAGCTCGTCGTGGACCTGCAGCAATATCCGCGACCCGAGGTCGGCCGCCTCCAGCGCCTGGTGCACCGCGAGCATCGCCACCTTGATGATGTCGGCCGCCGAACCCTGGATCGGGGCGTTCAGCGCCATCCGCTCGGCACCCTCACGTCGCTGCCGGTTGTCGCTGGTCAGGTCGGGGAGGTAGCGGCGGCGACCCATCAGGGTCTCGGTGTAGCCGGTGCGCCGGGCCTCGTCGACCACGCCGCGCAGGTAGGCCCGAACCCCGCCGAAGCGCTCGAAGTAGTCGTTCATCAGCGTCTGCGCCTCGGCGGTCTCGACCCCGAGCTGCTGGGACAGGCCGTACGTCGACAACCCATAGGCCAGCCCGTAGTTCATCGCCTTGATCTTGGCCCGCAGCCCGCCGGTGACCTCGTCGGCCGGTACCGCGAAGACCTTCGCCGCGGTGATCGTGTGGAAGTCCTCGCCGGACTTGAACGCCTCGATCAGGTCGGCGTCGGCTGACAGGTGCGCCATGATCCGCATCTCGATCTGGCTGTAGTCGGCGGTCAGCAGGCACTCGTACGACGGGCCGACGACGAACGCCTCGCGGATGCGGCGGCCCGACTCGGTGCGGATCGGGATGTTCTGCAGGTTGGGCTCGGTGGACGACAGCCGCCCGGTCGCCGCGATCGTCTGGTTGAAGGTGGTGTGGATGCGCCCGTCGGCGGCGATGGTCTTGCGCAGCCCCTCGACGGTGGAGCGCAGCCGGCTGGCGTCGCGGTGGTCCAGCAGGTGCCGCAGGAACGGGTGCTCGGTCCTTGCGTGCAGCTGCTGCAGGGCTTCGGCGTCGGTGGTCCAGCCGGTCTTGGTGCGCTTGGTCTTGGGCATCTGCAGCTCGTCGAACAGCACCACCTGCAGCTGCTTGGGCGAGCCGAGATTCACCTGCCGGCCGATGACCGCGTAGGCGTCGTCGGCTGCCTGGCGCACAACCGAGGCGAAGTCGTCTTCAAGCCTGGCCAGCAGGTCGTCGTCAACGGCGACGCCGGCCCGCTCGACGTCGGCGAGCACGCTGACCAGGGGCAGCTCGACCTCGGCGAGCAGGCGGGAGCCGCCACGGGCCGCGAGGTCGACCCCCAACGCGTCGGCCAGGTCGAGCACGGCGCGAGCCCGCAGCATCGCGGCGTGGTGGGACGCACCGGGGTCTGCCTGCGCGTCGAGGTCGAGTGCCAGCTGGTCGGTGCCGTCGGCGTCGTCACCGAGATCGCGCTTCAGGTACCGCAGCGACAGGTCGGCCAGGTCGTACGACCGCTGGTCGGGGTGCGCGAGGTAGGCGGCCAGCGCCGTGTCGGAGACCAGCCCGGCCAGCTGCATGCCGGAGGCGGCCAGAGCCAGCATCGGACCCTTGGCCTCGTGCAGCACCTTCGGCCGGTCCGGATCGGCCAGCCAGGTGGCCAGCGCCGCCCGGTCGGCGGCGGTGGCGGGCGCGTCCGGCGTGAGCCCAACGTAGCCCGCGGACCCGCTCGACAC
>JALYQN010000362.1 GCA_030855835.1 Actinomycetota bacterium
GGCCTGGGCTGCCGGCAACGCGGCCGCGCTGGCCAACCTCGACGCGGGTCTCGCGGCGCAGCTGTGGGTGGGTGGTTCGCCCGCCTGGCGTGCGTTGGGGACTGCCGCCCTCGCCTGGAGCTCCGCGCCCCCGAAGGCGGTCCTGCTGCACGAGTCGGCGCCGCTCGGAGTGGGCTACCTGGTGGCCACCTGGACGTGGTCGTGAGCGCGCCGGACCGAGCGCCGCCACCACTGGTCGCCATCGTCGGGCCGACGGCCGCCGGCAAGTCTGACCTCGCGGTCGCGCTGGCCGAACGGCTCGGCGGCGAGGTGGTCAACGCCGACTCGATGCAGCTGTACCGCGGCATGGACATCGGTACCGCCAAGCTGTCGGTCGCCGACCGCCGCGGCGTCCCGCACTACCTGCTCGACGTACTCGACGTGACCGAGCCGGCCGCCGTGGCCACGTTCCAGGATTGGGCGCGCGCCGCCGTCGACGACTGCCGGGCGCGAGCGGTGGCGCCGGTGCTCGTGGGCGGGTCCGCTCTGTACGTGCGGGCGGTGCTGGACCGCTTCGAGTTCCCCGGCACCGATCACGCGGTCCGTGCCGAGCTGGAGGCAGACCTGGCCACCGCCGGACCGGCCGCTCTGCACGCCCGGCTCGCGGCCGACGACCCGGCCGCGGCGGCGGCGATCCTGGCGACCAACGGGCGCCGGATCGTGCGCGCGCTGGAGGTCGTCCGCCTCACCGGCCGCCCGTTCTCCGCGAGCCTGCCCGGCTACGACTACGCCTACGACCGAGTGGTCCAGGTGGGTGTCGACGTAGCGCGGGAGGTGCTCGAGCAGCGGGTCGCCGACCGGGTGGACCGGATGTGGTCGACAGGGTTGGTCGACGAGGTGCGCCGGCTCGAATCCGCTGGACTGCGCGAGGGCCGTACCGCGAGCCGGGCCCTCGGCTACGCCCAGGTGCTGCGCCAGCTGGCCGGCCAGTGCACCGAGCAGGAGGCGCGGGACGAGACGGTCCGTGCCACCCGCAGGTTCGCCCGCCGTCAGGACAGCTGGTTTCGCAAGGACCCCAGAATCGGGTGGCTGGACCACGATGGCGATGATCTGGTCGACCGGGCGGTAGCGGCTGTGGGTGGGTGCGGGTAGGAATGGCTGTCCGGCCCCCGTCCAGCCTCGGGCCCGTCGCCTTCGGAGGTCAGCCCATGCGCCGCACCCGACCAGCCGGTGTCATCGCCGTTGTCGCCAGCACCGCGACCGCGCTCGCACTGGCCGCCGTGCCGTCCGCCGGGGTTGCGAGTACCGCTTACGGCGGTGAGCAGACCTCGGCCGTCCGACCGGGACCGGTCAAGGATCCGGTGGCGATTGGTCGTGGGGGCGCGGTCTCGTCCGTGGACCCGATCGCGACCCGGGTCGGCGTGCGCGTTCTGCGCGCCGGTGGCACCGCGGCCGACGCGGCCGTCGCCACCGCCGCCGCGCTGGGCGTCACCGAGCCCTACAGCGCCGGGGTGGGTGGCGGGGGCTTCCTCGTGCACTACGACGCCGGCAGTGGCCGGGTCCGCAGCATCGACGGCCGGGAGACCGCGCCGATGGGGATCGACCGGGACGCGTTCATCGACCCGGCCACCGGCGACCCGTACCCGTTCTTCCCCGACCTGGTGACCAGCGGGGTGTCGGTGGGGGTGCCGGGGACGCCACTGCTGTGGGACGCGGCGCTGCGTCGGTGGGGGTCGCTCAGCCTCGCCCAGGCCCTGCGGCCGGCCGCCGCGCTTGCCGACAGCGGCTTTGTCGTGGACCCGACGTTCGCCCTGCAGACAGCGGAGAACGCCGAACGGTTCCGCGCCATCATCCCCACCCGGCGGCTGTTCCTGCCCGGCGGCGAGGTGCCGGCCGTCGGCAGCCTCTTCCGCAGCCCCGACCTGGCCGACACCTACCGCACGCTGGGAAGCCGCGGGGTCGAGTGGCTGTACGACGGTGCGCTCGGCGCCGAGGTCGTCGACACCGTGCAGTCCCCGCCGGCGGACCCGGACACCGACCTGCCGGTGCCACCGGGCGAGATGACCCGGGCCGACCTGCGCGACTACACCGCCCCGTACCGTCCGCCGACCGCGGTTGGCTACCGCGGACTGCGGGTGTACGGGATGGGCCCGCCGAGCTCGGGCGGCTCGACGGTGGGGGAGTCGCTCAACATCCTCGAGCAGCTGCCGGTGCGGGCGGACCGTCTGGTCCGGACGCTGCACCTGTACCTCGAGGCGAGTGCGCTCGCCTACGCCGATCGCGAGGCGTACGTCGGCGACAGCGACTTCGTGAAGGTGCCGCTCGACGAGATGCTGTCGACCGGCTTCGCCGCAGAGCGGGCCTGCGAGGTCCACCCCACGCTGGCGGCCGACAAGCCGGTCGCTGCGGGCGAGCCGGATGGCGACTACTCCGGCTGCAGCACGGCGCCTCGCCCCGGCATGGTGGCGACCGACAGCGAGGGCCGGTCGACGACGCACCTGACCGTGGTCGACCGGTTCGGTGACGTGGTGTCGTACACGCTCACCATCGAGCAGACCGGCGGTGCGGGGATCGTGGTGCCTGGACGAGGCTTCCTGTTGAACAACGAGCTGACCGACTTCAGCCTGACCTACGTCGCGGGGGACCCCAACCGGATCCAGCCCGGCAAACGGCCGCGCAGCTCGATGTCCCCGACGATCGTGACCCGCGGCGGCGACTTCTGGCTCGCCCTCGGCTCACCCGGAGGCTCGACGATCATCACCACCGTGCTGCAGGTGCTGGTCAACCGCATCGACCTGGGGATGAACCTGGTCGACGCGGTGCGCGAGCCGCGCGCCAACCAGGCCAACACCGGCGCAGTGGTCGCCGAGCAGAGCTTCATCGACCTGTACGGCCGCGCACTCGAGGCCTACGGGCACGAGTTCGTGCCGCCCGGCGAACCGGGAACCAGCGGTGCCGAGATCGGAGCGGTGGCAGCGATCGAGCGGCTGACCGCCGGTCGGCTGCTGGCCGTCGCCGAGCCGGTGCGGCGAGGCGGCGGGCACGCGGCGGTGGTGACCCCGCGATGACGGCGGCAACGACAAGGCAGCCGCGGGTGGCGGTGCTCGACGTCAACGAGACGCTGACCGACATGTCACCGCTGGCCGACCGGCTCGCCGACGTCGGCCTGGTGGGACAGCTCGACGGCTGGTTCGCATCGGTATTGCGGGACGGCTTCGCGCTGTCGCTGGTCGGCGAGGCTCCGTCGATGCGTACGGTGGCAGCGGCCTTGCTGCACAGCCGGCTCGCAGCCGTTGGCATGACCGGGTCCGACTCGGACGACGGGGTAGCGCACGTGCTCGGCGGCTTTGCCGAGCTGCCGGTCCATCCCGACGTCCAGCCCGGTCTGCGCCGGTTGCACGAGGCCGGGGTGCGGTTGGTGCCGCTGACCAACGGCGCGACCGCCCTGTCTGACGCCGTGCTGGACGCTGCCGGCCTGCTGCCGGTGCGCGAGCGACGGCTGTCGGTGGAGGACGTCGGCCCGTGGAAGCCGCACGCGGCGCCATACCACTATGC
>JALYQN010000378.1 GCA_030855835.1 Actinomycetota bacterium
GACGACGGGCCGACCGCGGTGCGCTTCCCGACCGGTGCCGTGCTGCCCGACCTGGACGCGCGGGACACCGTCGACGGCTGCGACGTCATGGTGCGCCTCAGCCCTCGTACCGGCACGAACGACGCGAGGGTACTGATCGTTGCCGTCGGCGCGATGGTCCCAGTCGCCGTCGCGGCGGCCGGGCTCCTGGCCGACTCCGGCGGTGCAGGCCCGGCGGTCACCGTGGTCGACCCGCGCTGGGCGCTGCCGGTGCCAGCGGCCGTGGTCGATTTCGCCCGCTCGCACGACCTGGTGGTCACCATCGAGGACAGCGGGCGCGTCGGCGGGTTCGGCGCCGCCGTGACCGCGGCGCTGGCCGACGCCGGTGTCGAGACGCCGGTGCAGGTGCATGCCGTGCCGCAGGAGTTCCTTGCCGTCGGCAAGCGGGCCGCGGTGCTCGAACGCATCGGCCTGACCCCGCACGCCGTCGCCGCAGCCGTACGGACGCGGCTCGACCCGACCCGCTGACCGCCGTCCCGGCGACGGTGCTGGCCCGCCGGGCGGGTTGGCCCTACGGTGCGTGCATGAGTGTCATGCGCACCAAGAGCGTGCAACAGTCCATCAAGGACACCGACGAGCCGGAACACCGGCTCAAGAAGAGCCTCAGCGCCTTCGACCTGACCGTGTTCGGCATCGGCGTCTGCATCGGCGCCGGCATCTTCATCCTCACCGGGCAGGTGGCCGCCTCGAACTCGGGACCCGCGATTGCGATCTCGTTCCTGCTCGCCGGGGCAGCGTGCGCCCTCGCCGCGCTCTGCTACGCCGAGCTCGCCTCCACCGTCCCGGTCGCCGGGTCGGCGTACACGTTCTCCTACGCGACGCTGGGCGAGCTCGTCGCCTGGACCATCGGCTGGGACCTCATTCTCGAGTTCACCATCGGTGCCGCCGCCTTGTCGGTGGGCTTCTCCGGCTACCTGGCCACCCTGCTCGACGGGACCTTCCTGGCGATCCCGACGAACCTGCAGGCCGCGGAGGCAGACGGGATCATCAACCTCCCGGCCCTGCTCATCGCGCTCTTGATCACGGCCGTGCTCATCGCGGGCATCAAGTTCTCCAGCGTCTTCAATCAGGTGATCGTGGTGGTCAAGCTGGCCGTCATCGCCATTGTCGTCGGTGTCGGCGTGACCTACATCAAGGGCGGCAACTACACGCCGTTCATCCCCCCGTCGCAGCCGTCGTCGGACAGCGGTGGCTGGCAGAAGGCACCGATGATCGAGACCCTGCTTGGCCTCGAGCCCGCGGTGTTCGGGTTCGCCGGCGTGGTCACCGGTGCGGCCGTGGTGTTCTTCGCCTTCATCGGCTTCGACGTCGTCGCTACCACCGCCGAGGAGTGCAAGAGGCCGCAGCGTGACTTGCCGATCGGCATCATCGCCTCACTGGCGATCGTCACCGTGCTCTACATGGCGGTCAGCCTCGTGATCACCGGGATGCAAAACTACACCAAGATCAACCCCAACAGCGAGGCACCGCTCGCCGACGCATTCGACGCCGTAGGGATCGGCTGGATGGCCAACACCATCTCGGTCGGGGCGTGCATCGGGTTGATCGCGGTCGCCATGATCCTCATGCTCGGCCAGGCCCGGGTCGCCTTCGCCATGGCACGCGACGGCCTGTTGCCCGGGTGGCTGGCGAAGGTGCACCCGCGGTTCGGCACCCCTTACCGGATCACCGCCATCGTCGGCGTGGCGGTCGCGGCGCTGGCCGGCTTCCTGCCGCTCGGCACCCTCACCGACCTGGTGAACATCGGCACCCTGTTCGCGTTCATCCTGGTGAGCATCGGGGTGGTGGTCCTGCGGCGGACCGAGCCCGACCTTCCCCGCCCGTTCCGGGTCCCGGCGGCGCCGCTGGTCGCGACGCTCGCGGTGCTGGCCTGCCTGTACCTGATGCTCAACCTGCCGGGGGAGACCTGGCTGCGGTTCGGCATCTGGATGGCGATCGGGTTCGTCGTGTACGCGGTCTACGGCCGGCGCAAGAGCCGGCTGATCGGTCAGCTGGAGCGCCAGCGCGAGGGGGTCAGCTGACCGGAATGCCGGTCGTGTCCTCGTCGTTGGGACCACACGATGGACCTGATGCGATGGCGGCGGCGTGCTCCCCGAGGTGGTGACGACATCGAGACCGTTGACGACCTGCTCCAGGTGTCCGGCGAGCCCGAGCCGGGCCTGGTACTGGTGCACGCGCTGGACGGCTTCCTGTCCGCCGGACGGGCGGGCCGGTTGGCGGCCGGCCACCTGATGGGGTCCCACCCGTCCCACGGCACGGTGGTGGCGAGCCTGGACGTGGATGCGCTGTACGACTATCGCGCCCGCCGGCCCGGTCTCGCCTTCGACGAGGACCACTACGCGGCGTACGAGGCGCCCCGACTGGACGTGCACCGGCTCACCGACGCCGCCGGTACCCCGTACCTGCTGCTGGCCGGCCCCGAGCCGGACTACCGGTGGGAGGGTTTCACCACCGCCGTGCGCCGCCTGATCGACCGGTTGGGCATCCGGCTGGTGGTGGGGATCGGCGCGGTGCCGATGGGCGTGCCGCACACCCGCCCCGTGGTGGTCACCGCGCACGCCACCCGCCAGGAGCTCGTCGACCGGCCCAACATCTGGTCGGGACGGCTGATGGTGCCGGCGAGCGCGCAGGCGCTGCTGGAGCTGCGTCTGGGCGAGACCGGCCACGACGCGCTCGGCTACGTCGCACACGTGCCGCACTACGTGGCCGGGCTGGAGTTCCCGGCCGCCGCGGTGACGCTGCTCGAGGCTGCGGGCGCCGCCGCCGGGCTCACGTTCGACCTCGACACGCTGCGCGAGGCAGCCCGGGTCACCGCCGAGGAGGTCGACCGCCAGGTCGCCGAGCAGGACGGCACCGAGGTGCTCACCGCCCTCGAGCAGCAGTACGACGCGTTCTCGCGCGGCGCCGGGCAGTCGATGCTGGCCCGAGACGACGACCTGCCGTCGGCCGATGAGCTGGGGCAGCAGTTCGAGCAGTTCCTGGCCGGGATGGACAAGCGCGAGGGCCGCGACTGAGCTCAGTTGCGTCAGCCGAGCGCTCGCTCCGCCTCGGCCAGCGCGTACGCGGCGTTGACCAGCCCGAGGTGGCTGAACGCCTGCGGGAAGTTGCCGAGCAGGGCACCGCTGCCGGGTTCGACCTGCTCGGCGAACAGCCCCAGCGCGGTGGCCTGGCCGGCCGCGCGGAGCAGGACCTCCCGCGAGCGCTGCACCTGGCCGGTGACCGCCAGCGCGTGCGCCAGCCAGAACGTGCACAGCAGGAAGGTCCCCTCCTGCACGTCGAAGCCGTCGCCGCCCCGGTAGCGGTAGATCAGCCCTAGGTCGTCGCGCAGGCCCCGCTCGACGGCGTCGATGGTGGTCAGCTGGCGGGGATCGTCGGGCGGCAGGAAGCCGACGATCGGCATCAGCAGCACCGAGGCGTCGAGCTCGTCCGACCCGAAGTACTGGGTGTAGGCGCCGGTCGGCTCGCTCCAGGCGCCGTCGAGGATGGCGGCGCGGATCTCGTCGCGGGTGGCCGTCCACTGGGCCTCCCGGTCCCGGCAGTCCAGCTGGTCCAGCATCGCCAGCCCGCGGTCGAGGGCGACCCAGCACATCAGCTTGCTGTGCACGTACGGCCGCGCCGGCCCGCGTACCTCCCAGATGCCCTGGTCGTCGTCGCGCCACCGGGACGCCGCCGCCTCGACGGCCGCCACCAGGAACATCCGCGTCCGCTCGTCCAGGGCGCCGAGCTGTTCGCGCAGCGTGTACGCGGCGTCCAGCACCGAGCCGTACACGTCGAGCTGCCGCTGGTCCCACGCCCCGTTGCCGGCGCGCACCGGGCCGCTGGAGCGCCAGCCGGACAGGTGCGGCAGCTCCCGCTCGCTCAGGTCGCGCTCGCCGCCGACACCGAACATGATCTGCAGGTCGACGCCGCGGTCCAGCTGGGTGGCGGCGGCCCTTGACAAGAACGCGAAGAATCGTTCGGCCTCGTCGGGGCAGGCGGCGACGAACAGGCCCTGCATGGTCAGGCTGGCGTCGCGTACCCAGGTGAACCGGTAGTCCCAGGTACGCCCGCTGCCCACTCCCTCGGGCAGGCTGGTCGTCGGTGCGGCCACGACCGCGCCGCTGCGTGCGTACGTCAGGCCCTGCAGGACCACCCCGCTGTGATGCACGAGCTCGCGCAGCGGGCCCTCGTAGCGCTGGTGCAGCTGCGACCAGCTCTGCCACGACTGCTCGGTGGATACCAGCCGGCGGCGGATCTTGCGCGGCTTCCATGGCTTCGGCTGCGAGGCCCAGGGATCCCACTGCTCCAGGGCGAACTCCTGGCTCTGCCCCTCGTCGAGGACCAGCGTGGTGGTCGCCCGCGCCGCGTCCAGCTTCAGGTCCAGCTCGGTGCTCAGTATCAGCACGGTGGACCCGCCGTGGCTGACCACACCACCGGGGGCGTGGTCGAGGCGCGGGTGCACCAGCCCGTACTCCGGTCGCGGCACGTACTCGACCCGCAGCGGCACCGATCCCCGGGTGCAGGTCACCTGCCGCAACAGCACCCCTGGTGAGGCGTGGCCGAGCGCATGCCCGCGCTCGCGCGGCCCGAGAGCGAGCGCGTCGGTGACGACCACCTCGCCGTCGGTTCTCGACCAGGTCGTCTCCAGGACGAGTCCGGACGGGCGGTAGCGCCAGGTCGACGCGTACCCGTCACCGTCAGGGACGATCGAGAAGTGCCCGGCATCCGGGTCGAGCAGGCGGCCGAGGACGGGCGGGCTGTCGAAGCGGGGCAGGGCCAGCCAGTCCACCGAGCCGGCGGCAGTCACCAGCGCCGCCGCGCCGCAGTCGGACAGCAGGGCGTGCTGCTCCAGCGGGACGTCGCTCACCACCCCATCCCACCACGCCCGCGCCTTCCCACCCCTCCCCTCCACCC
>JALYQN010000418.1 GCA_030855835.1 Actinomycetota bacterium
GCCGAGCTGGTGGCGATCAACCTCGACGGGGTGGACGCCTTCGGCCACGACCCGCGTCCGGCACGGGCCCGGGCGCTGGCAAGGCAGGCACAGGTCGCCGCCGACTCGGTCGCCACCACCTGACCGACCTGTCACCGCCTGGCTGGATACAGCCACGTGGCAGTGACGTGGTGACGTGCGGTCCGCCGGTCAGGCGAGGGCGGGTACGCCGCGCTTGGCCAGCTGGTCGGCCACGATGACCCGCTGCAGCTCGGACGCGCCCTCCCAGATCCGCTCCACCCGCAGCTCGCGGTAGAACCGCTCGGCCACGTTCTCGCGCATGTAGCCGCGACCGCCGAACACCTGTACGGCCCGGTCCGCAACGCGCCCAGCCATCTCCGACGCGTACAGCTTGGCCATCGAGCACCTCGCGTGCTGCACCTTGCGGTCGAGTCCTTCGTCCACGCCGCGGGCCGTCTCGTACAGCATCGATCGGGCCGCGAACAGCTCGGTGAGCGAGTCGGCGAGCATCGCCTGCACCAGCTGGCGGTTCGCGAGGGGTGTCTCGCCGATGATCCGGGTGGCCGCAAAGGCCGAGGCCTCCGTCAGGAGGCGGTCGGCGGCACCCACGCAGCGCGCGGCCACCATCAGCCGCTCGAAACGGAACCATTCCTGTGCGAACACCATGCCCTCGCCCTCGGCGCCGACCCGGTGGGTCGCCGGCACCCGTACCCCCTCGAACGCAACGATCGGATGCTCGTGTCCGATCGAGTGCGAGTAGGCGGGCGTACGCACCACCCGCATGCCCGGCGTTGGCAGGTCCACGACGAACACGGCGTGCTCGCCGGCGTGCGGACCGTCGGTCAGCACCGCCTGCACGAAGACGTACGCCGCCTCGTTGTACGACGTCACGTGCCATTTCTCGCCATCGATCACATACTCGTCGCCGTCTGGCCGGGAGGTCGCGGCGAGCCCGGCGACGTCGGAGCCGGCATTCTCCTCGGTGATCGCGTAGCACTCCGACATCTCCCCGCGAACCGTGGGCAGCAGCCAGCGCTCACGCTGGAAGTCCGTCGCCACCTGCGCCCACCAGGCGGGTGGAGTCGCCATCACCCAGCCGAGCGCGTTCGTGACCCGGCCGGCCTGCTCCTGCACGAGCACCTGCTGCAGCATCGAACACCCGTGCCCACCGAGCTCGACCGCGATGTTGGTGGCCACCAGTCCCCGGTCCGACGCCAGCTGCTTGTGCTTGGCGCGGAGCTCCTTCGGCAGGTGCCCACCCGCCAGCTCGGCCTCGACCTCGTACGGGATCAGCTCGGCGGCCAGCTGGCGAGCCCGGTCCTGCAGCTCGAGGTCGTCGCTGCTCAAGCCGTACATGGTGATCCTTTCCGAGCGCTCTTGACTGACTGTTCAGTCTATGCCAACGTCTGACCCCGTGACGAGCCTCGCGGACGCCGTGGTCGTCGGCGGGGGAACGCTCGGCGCCTGGTGTTGCTGGTTCCTGCGCCGGGCCGGTCTGGACCGGGTCGTCCTGGTCGAGGCAGGCACCCTCGGTTCGGGCGCGAGCAGCCGGGCCGCGGGCATGGTGCGGGCTCAAGGCGGCACGCCGACCGCGGTCCGGCTGGGCATGGTCAGCCAGGACTTTTACCGGGCGCAGCGCGACCTGCTCGGGTTCGGCTCCGGCTTCGTCGAGCAGGGGTACTTCATGCCGTGCTTCGCCGCTGACGAGGTTGCGCAGGCGCGCGCCAGGATCGCGATGCAGCAGTCACTGGGCCTGGACGTGCGCTGGTGCGAGCCCGCCGAGGTGGACGCCATGAACCCCGCGCTGGCGCCCGGCCGGACCCGTGGCGCCTCGTATGCGCCGCACGACGGCTACCTCGACCCGCCGCGCAACGTGCTCGCCTACACCGCCGCTTTGGCCAGCTGTGGAGTCGAGATCCAGGAGCACACGTCGTTCACCGGCCTGCGCACGCGGCACGGGCAGGTGATCGGAGTCGAGACCTCGGCGGGAACGGTCGGCACCGCACGCGTCGTCCTCACCGGTGGACCCGGACTCGCGGCGGTCGGTCGCTGTGCGGGCGTGCGCATACCCAGCGGTGGTGCGCGCCACCAGGTGGTGGTGACCGAGCCGCACCCCGACCTCGCGGCCGAGCGGCTGCCGATGGTGTTCGACCTGGCCTCCGGCATCTACTGGCGCCCGGAGGAGGGTGGGTTGCTGTGGGGGATGAGCAACCCCGACGAGGGACCGGGTGAGGCCAGGTCGTTCGACTGGGACTACTACGAACGGGCGCGCAAGCGCATTGTCGAGCTTGTCCCCGTGACCAGTCGGCTCGGTCTGCGCAAGGCGTGGGCGGCGACGATCGACTACACCCCCGACCACCTGCCGATCCTCGGGCCGGCGCTCACCGCCGACGGCCCGCTTCGCGGCAGCATCGTCGCCAGCGCGGGCGGCCACGGGATGATGTGGGGTCCCGCGGTCGCCCAGGCGGCTGCCGACCTGGTGCTGCACGGGCGTACGGACGTGGTCGACACCGGGGACCTCGGGCTCGACCGCTTCGACGAGCACGGCCGTAGCCGCCTGGCGGCCGACCCGATCGCGCTGCCGTTCCCCGAGGCGGTCTAGAGCCCCCGCCATGTCATGGCGATGGCTCGCGGGGGAGAAGCAGCGCGTCGACCGCGACCGCGCCGACCGTCCCGACACGTAGCGGGTTGATGTCGATGGCCTCGACGCAGTCGCCCAGCTCGACGGCGAGGGTGCTCACCCCAACGACCGCGCGCAACACGGTCCCGAGGTCAGCAGAACCGGCACCGCGGAACCCGTCCAGCACCGGCCGCACCCGCAGCCGGTCGACGAGCCGAGCCGCCCCGGCCTCGTCGATCGGGGGCAGCGCCACCGTACGGTCGGC
>JALYQN010000460.1 GCA_030855835.1 Actinomycetota bacterium
CGGCAGGTCGGTCGGCCACCCAGCGAGCGTACGACCTGCGTGCGGGTTCCCGGCTCAGCCGCAGTCGGCCCGGCCGGAGTCGAGGACCTCACCACCGACGGCGACGAACTCCCACCGGTACGAGGCCGGTGCGAGCAGCAGTCGCAACACCCCGTACCGCTGCGCCTTCCGGAACTCGGTGAGCGGGTGTTCTGGCGCCGCGAACGGTCGCAGCTCCCTCCCGCCGGTCCCCACCACCATCTCGGTCACCCCGTCCGGATCGGCCTGTCCCAGCCCGTCCTGCGGCGCGAACCGCTCGAAGTCGTGGTCGTGCCCGTTCAGCACCAGGTCGACCCCACCGGCCGCGGCGGTCCGCCACAGGGCGTCCACGGCCTCAATGTCGCGATGCTCGCCGGTGGACCAGCGCGGGTGGTGCCAGTAGGCGATGGTGCACCGCGCGTCGCTTGCGGCCAGGTCGTCGGCGAACCACCGCTGCTGGTCGGACCCGTCGTCGCACGCGACGTGGCGGCACTCGTTATTGGTGTTCAGCGCCGCCAGGTGCCAGGCGCCGACGTCGTAGGAGTAGTAGCCGCCGGTCGCCGGACGGGCCGTCGCGCCGAAGTAGGCGTAGTAACCGGCCGCGTCCTCGGTGTAGTACTCATGGTTGCCCGGCACCGGCAGGGTGACGTCGCGCAGCGCGCCCCAGGTCTGGTCGTACTCCGCCTCGAAGTCGGCGAGTGCCCCCGACGGGTACTGCAGGTCTCCGAGGGCCAGCACCACGTCGGGCTGGTGCGAGGCGGTCAGCGCGGCGGTTCGGGCCGCGGGGCATCGATCACCCGAGCAGTCCGAGATGTCGCCCACCGCCACCACGCTGACAGCGCCCCGGCCGTCGGTCGCGACGATGGTGGGCTCAGCCGGCGTCCCGGGCACCGGCGGCCCCTGTTCGCCGCTGGAGCCGTCGCACCCGACTCCTGCAGCCAGCAGCGCGACGAGAGCGGCGGCGAGCCGGACGCGTCGGTGGTTGGTCATGAGCACCGGGCAATCCCACCATGCCAGTCGGCCGCTGCGCCGAGCGATCCGGCTGGTGGCGGGCGGCGCGGCAACCCGGCGTTGCCGGCGTGGCTGGCGATACTCGGCAGGTGCCCGCTGACCCTTCCCCGGCGGCGCGTCCCGGCTCGTCCCGGCTGCGTGCCGCCAGCGACCGGATCCGGTTCCGGCGGGCTCTGTCCCTGCTGGCTATGACCGTCCTCGTCCCCGGCTCGGCGCAGCTGGTGAGCGGGGACCGCAGGGTGGGTCGGCTTGCGCTGTGGCTGTGGGCCACGCTCGCGGTACTGCTGTCGGGGCTGGCCGCGGCCACCTGGGTCGACCGGAGCATCGCCCTGCGACTGCTCACCGACCCCGCCCTGCTGCTCGCGGTGCGGGTGGCGCTGATCGTCGGCGCTCTGTTCTGGGTGCTGCTGCTGCTGGACGCCTGGCGCCTCGGCAACCCGCCCGCGCTGCCGCACCGACGGCGGCTCGTGCTCGCCGGGGTCAGCGCAGCGCTGACCGCTCTGCTCGCGGGCTCGTTGCTGTTCTCGGCGCACGTCGTCGCCGTCCAGCGGGACGTGCTGCTGGAGGTGTTCGGCGACGGGACCGCAGTCGAGGCTGACAGTGGTCGTTACAACGTGCTGCTGCTCGGCGGCGACTCCGCGGCCACCAGGTCGGGCCTTCGGCCCGACTCGGTGACGGTGGCCAGCATCGAGGCCGACACCGGCCGGACGGTCCTGTTCGGGCTCCCGCGCAACCTCGCCGGCGTCCCGTTCCCCGATGGCAGCGTGCTGGACGAACGGTTCCCGGACGGCTTCAACTGCGAGGGCTGCTACCTCAACGCCGTCTATACCTGGGCGCAGAACCACGCCGAGCTGTTCCCCGACGTCGACGACCCGGGGCTCGCGGCGACCACGATGACGGTCGAGGAGATCACCGGGCTGCCGGTCCACTACTTCGCCATGGTCAACATGCAGGGCTTCCAGGACCTGGTGGACGCGATGGGCGGGGTGACGCTGCGGGTGCGGACCCCGATCGCCATCGGCGGCGGTGGCGGGCCGATCACCGGCAGGATCGAGCCGGGAGTGCACCACCTCGACGGTTACGAGACGCTCTGGTACGCCCGCAGCCGGGCCTACGATGACGACTACTCACGGATGGGCCGGCAGAAGTGCGTGATGGCGGCGATGCTGGACCAGCTCAGCCCACGTCAGGTGCTGCTCAACGTCAAGGACATCGCCAAGGCCGGAGCCCAGTTGCTCAGCACCGACATCCCCCACACCGAGCTGGGCACCTTCGTCGACCTCGCGCTGAAGGCGCGCGACGAGCCCATCGGGACCATGTCCTTCGTGCCACCGATGATCGACACCGGGGCACCGGACTACGCACTCATCCGCGCCAAGGTCGACGAGGCTCTCGTCCGGTCGGAGGAGGGGGGCTCGACCCCCGGCGGCTCGGAGCCGGGGCGCACGGACCGCACCAACCGGGCGGTCAAGGCCGCCAACTCCTCCGACGATCTCGGCGCGGCCTGCTGACCGAGGGACTGGGATGACCCGAGCGCCGCGCACGGTGGCTGTCGTCGTCACCTGGAACCGGCGCGAGCTGCTGCTCACCGCGTTGGCGGCGGTGCTCAGCCAGCAGCCACCGCCGGCGGCGGTCGTGGTGGTCGACAACGCCTCCACCGACGGGACCGCCGCCGCGGTGCGGGCGCGGTTCAAGACCGCCGACCTGGTGGTCGCCGCCACCAACAGCGGCGGCGCCGGTGGGTTCGTCCGGGGCATCGCGCACGCGCTGAGCCGTCATCACCCAGACCTGCTGTGGCTGCTGGACGACGACACCGTGCCGCACCCGGGCGCGCTGGCCGAGCTGGAGCGTGCGTACGCCACCCACCCGGGTGACGCGCAGGACAGACGGCCGGCGCTGGTGGCCAGCCGGGTGCTGTGGTCCGACGGGCGCGAGCACCCGATGAACACGCCGCGACCGAAGCCCGGAGCGAGCCGGCAGGAACGCCGCAACGCCGCGACGGTCGGTTGTGTCCCGGTGCGGTCGGCCTCGTTCGTGTCGGTGCTGTGCGAGGCCGAGGCGGTGCGCGAGCGTGGCTTGCCGATCGCGGACTACTTCATCTGGAACGACGACTTCGAGTGGACTACCCGGCTGTTGCGCGGCCGGGTCGGCCTGGCCTGCCCGTCCAGCCTGGTGGAGCACCGCACCGCCAGCTTCGGCAGCACCGACGCCGACCCTGGAGCGCGGTTCCACTACGAGGTCCGCAACAAGATATGGGTCTTCACCCGCAGCACCGGCCTGGCGCCGTACGAGAAGGCGCTGTACGCCGCCTCGACCCTGCGCCGCTGGGCCCGCACGGTGGCTGCCTCGCGCGACCGGCCGACCCTGTGGCGGGCGCTGCGCAGCGGTCTGGTCGCCGGCCTGCGCGCCGGGCCGAGACCGAACACCGAGGTGCTCGTTGACTGACACGGCGCCGGGCGGGCCGACCCGGGAGCCGTTCTCGTTGCTGCTGAGCCTGTGGGCCGGTGACGACCCGGGCTTCCTCACCCAGGCCTGGACCAGCACGGTGGTGGACCAGACCCGGCGTCCGGACGAGGTGGTGGTGGTGCAGGACGGGGGGGTGGGCGAAGCGCTGGCGCAGCGCCTGGCTGAGCTGGTCGCGGCCAGTCCGGTCCCGGTGCGGCACCTGGTGTTGGACCACCGGGGGCTCGGGCCCGCGCTCGACGCCGGGCTGGCGCAGTGCGCCTACGACGTGGTCGCCCGGATGGACGCCGACGACGTCTCCGCTCCCCAACGCTTCGAGGTGCAGCTGCCGGTGGTCGAGGCGGGTGCGGACATCGTCGGCTCGGCGCTGATGGAGTTCGTGGACTCCATCGACGAGGTGGTGGAGGTCCGCATCCCGCCGACCGACCCGGTCTGGATCCGCTCGGCCGCCCGGTTCCGCGACCCGTTCAACCATCCGACGGTCGTCTACCGGCGCGAGGCCGTCCGTGCGGCCGGCGGCTACCAGGACCTGGCGCTGATGGAGGACTACCTGCTGTTCGCGCGAATGCTCGCCGGGGGCGCCGAGCCGGCCAACGTGGCCGAACCGCTGGTCTACTACCGGATCGGGGCGGGAGCGTACTCCCGGCGCGGCGGGCGCGAGCTGCTGCGCTCGGAGATCGCGCTGCAACGGCGGTTCCGCGAGCTGGGCATCACGACCCGGGCGCAGTTTGTCCGCAATGTCGCGATCCGGGGCGGCTACCGGTTGCTGCCGACCCGGGTGCGCCAGCTTGCGTACCGGCGGCTGATCGCGCGCCGCGGCTGGCCGACACCAGCTGATCAC
>JALYQN010000468.1 GCA_030855835.1 Actinomycetota bacterium
GTCCGGTTGCCGGTCACCGTGCAGGCCACCTGGGGCTGCTAGCTCTAGATCTGCGCGAATGCGAGCACAGGGGGACAGTGGGGTGGATGCCGGGCGTCGAGGAACTGCCGACCGAGCGGCTGACTTACGCGCAGGCCGCGGAGATGCTCGGGGTGCACGAGATCACGGTGCTGCGGATGGTCCGTCGTGGCGACCTGGCCACGAAGGCGAAGTGGGCGAAGACCGGTCTACTCCGGGCCGATGTCGAGCAGCTGTCGCTGCAGCGGTGGCGACCCGGTAAGCACACCTGGCTCACCTCCACCCAGGTAGGCGAGCAGCTCGGAGTATCGCGATCACGGATCTGCCAGCGTCCAACGCCGGCGTGCTCCCCTTCAGACGCAACCCGGAAGGGCGCCGGCTGTACCGCCCCACGCAGATCGCGGTGATCGCCCGGGCCCGCAAGGTGCGGCTTCAGCGCGGCAACTGACCTGCGCACCAGCTGCAGGCGCCCTAGCCTCCCAACGTGCGGCTCATGTACCCGATGTCGAGCGACGCGCACGTGGAACAGGCCACGGTGCGGCTACGCGTGATCGGGGTAGAGCGCCGGTTGCGGCCATGTCAGTTGCCTGCCACGAAGGGGCAATGGGTCGAGCTGGACGTCTTCGAGCTACTCGGCGCGACTGCACGGGGAATCATCAAGCACACCGACCCGGCCGCCCCACCACGCCGCCGGGCCACTGGGCTGATGCCGGTGGCCCCCTGGGTGGCGACCGACAGGTGCACCATCCTCGAGCGGCCGCGACCGGTGCCGGTGCACCACAATGGCGCGTGGCTGGACGGCTGGGTGAGGTGCCCTGCGGTGTGACCCGGACGGCTTGTGGGGACTGGTCGAGTACGGCACTGCGAGCGCCAGAGCGATCGACCTCTTTCCACTGTCGCTGACCGGGAGCATGATGAGCGACCTTGGAGGGCAGATCGCCCTCGAGAGCAACGGTGAGAGGGCTGCACCATGAGGATGATGTTGAAGGCGCAGATGGACACGGCATTGGCGAGCAGGGCCATTCAGGAAGGGCGCATGCCCACGGTCATGCAGTCAACGCTGGAGATGCTGAAGCCGGAGGCTGCGTACTTCGGACCGGATGGAGGCCACCGCACTGCGTTTATCATTTTCCAGATGGATGACCCGTCCGAGCTGCCACGAATCAGCGAGCCGTTGTTCAGGGAGTTCGGCGCTAGCGTCGAGATCTTCCCGGTGATGGACAGAGACGACCTTGAACGCGGATTGTCAGCACTTGGCGGCCATGACTGACGCTTTGGCCGACCTGTATCGACGGTCGCCTAACGGGCGACCGGCGCGGCTGCTTCGTCGCAGGCCGGCTGACGGCCGGCGCTGACGATGCGAGCCGAGACGTGCGCAACTTGCGCACGACTCTGTAGCTCCGCACGAACCTTCGCCACGGTGGTTTTCGGTACCGAATGGGATCCCGCCTACGGGGCGGCGGCCGTCGGTGAGAGTTGTATCCAAGCCGATCAGCGGACCCGGATTCTAGCCCTGGCGGGTGCGGTGGGTGAGGCAGCGCCTGCGGCGGGAGCGAGACCTGGACACCCTTGGATGTCAAGCCGACCCGCCAGGCGGCGAAGGTTCACGGGTTGAAGGCAGCGACCGCCCGGGACTGTGCAGGAACCTTGCTTCCCACCGCGCGAGGTGCGGTGCTGAAGAGAAGGACCGGTGCCCCGGCGCGCTTGTTGCAGCCCGCCGCGGGGTGGACCGTCTCGGCCGAGGTGATACGTGAGAGTTACGACGGTGCCCACCGGTCAGGCTGGGTAGGCGGTGTCACGGAGCATCCTGGCCAGGTGGGCGCCATTAGCGACGGCTGTTGCCAGCGCGGCTGTCACCGCGTCTGGCGGCTCGTCGAGATCGCGATAATCCGTCTTGTGCATCGCTTCCCCGTTCCAGTACGTGGCCCCCTGTGCAGGGACTGTGAAACCACATCGTTGAGCGCCTGGAAGGCGTCTGCGACGACCTTGTGCGCACCGTCCTCGTTTCCTACCACGCCCACCGTCGCGACCTTGCCGTACAGCAGGGGTGACCCGTCGTCGCCTTGGGCACCATTGTCGGCGTCGAGGCGTTCGAGCACGCGCTGTGCCACGCTCGACATTTGCCCCATCCAGGTCGGGGACACGAAGACCAACACGTCGGCCGCCAACACCTGCTCGCGGATTCCGGGCCAGGCGTCGCCGGCCCCCATGTCGGTCTCTACACCCGGAGCGACATTGTGGTCGACAACGCGGACCGACGAGGTACGCAGCCCGTGCCCACGGAGCGCTGCAAGGAACTGCGAAACCATCAGGTCGCCGCTCGAGGGTTCCGGAGAGGGCTTCAGCGTGCAGTTGAGCGCGAGTGCGCTCAGATCTGATGGGGGCATCATGCTCCTCGAGGTTGCGGCTGGAGCGGTCCGTCAGGGGGTGAAACGACCTTGATGATGCCGCCGTCCTTCTGCTGAAAGTTCTTGTCGGCGGTCGGGGCCTCGCTCAATAGCACCGTGATGTCGTCGACCCGCACAGCCTTCATGCCTTACCCCATTGTCTGTCAGGTCCCACAGGAAGGCCACCGAGGACACGGAGGTACGGGGCCACCACAACATCACGGATTCGAGTCCGCCGCCCGTTACGCAAGGCTGCCAGTCCGGGGAACGTCACGCTGTTAATTGTGTATCACCGGCGGTCAGAAAACCGTCGACGGCAGGCGCCACGTGACCCGGACCGTTGGCCACCATGCTGAGTGAAATCCCGCAACATCCCGTGACCGATAGGTCGCCTCCTGTATGCGGCGACCCGCGCCCGGTCGCATGATCCCGCCGCGTCATACTGGCGGCGTTCGGGAGCCGAGACGTCTACGTGGATGCTGGTTGGCTCGACTCCGTGTCGCTGCCCGCTCCGGCGCGGCACCTTGTTGATCAGTTGGAGTCACGCGCCGGGAGTGATTATGCCTACCGTCCATAGCGAGTTCTGGCGGCTGGTCCGCGAACTTGGAATGACCACCGTCTTCGGCAATCCGGGGTCCACGGAGCTGCCGTTCCTGTCCGACTTCCGGTCTGACATGCGTTACGTGCTTGGCCTGCAAGAAGGTGCCGTCGTCGCGATGGCGGACGGGTTCGCTCAAGTCACCGGATCTCCGGTGCTGGTCAACCTGCACACAGCACCCGGCGTGGGCAACGCGATGGGCGCACTGCTCACCGCCCGGGACAGCCGCGCGCCTCTCGTGGTGACCGCCGGGAACCAGGTGCGGGCGATGCTCACTGCAAGGCACTGGCTGGTCAATGACGAGCCGACCCTGCTGCCTCGACCGGCGGTAAAGTTCGCCTACGAGCCTCCCCGGGCGCAGGACCTTCCGGCCGCACTGGCCCGAGCTACCCATCTGGCGATGTCGCCACCTCGGGGACCGGTCTTCGTGAGCATGCCCCAAGACGACTATGCCGAGCAGATGGATGCTGAGGCGGTCGACGACCTCGTCTCGCGCAGGGTCGGGACGCGAGCCGTTCCGGAGGCCGGCGCCCTTCGCGACCTGGCCGATCGGCTTGCTGCGGCGCGTAACCCCGCACTGGTCTTGGGCCTATCGGCCGACGCCGCGGGGGGCCGCGCTGATGCCATCACCCTCGCACGGCGTCAGCACCTCCCGGTCTACGCCGCCCCCAGCAGCGGGCGCAGTGTGTTCCCCAGCACCGACCCGCTGTTTGCGGGCTACTTGCCCTTCGGTGCCGAGTTGATCAACGAGCAGCTCGCCGGCCACGACTTCGTCGCCGTCATCGGTGCTCCGGTGTTCACCTGCTACCCCTACGTACCCAGCCGACTAGTCCCAGCCGGCACGCACTTGGTGATGGTGTCGGACGACGCCGACGAGATCGCTCGCGCTCCGCTGGGTGACGCGCTCTTGGCCGATCCGGGGCTTGTGCTCTCGGCACTTGCGGCCGAGGCGCGGTCGCGTGCCGAGGCGACCCGCCCTCTGCCGCCGCAGCGGGCTCGACCGACGGCACCCGAGTCTGCTGGGGGGCCGCGGCCGTCTGCGGCGGAAGTGTTCGCCGCGCTAGGGCCGGCGCTGCCGACGCAGCTCCGGATCACGAACGAGTCGCCGTCCAACCTTGCTGACTTCCACACCTACATGCCGCTGACCCACGCCCCCTGCGGCTACCTGACCACCCCCAACGGTGGCCTCGGCTACGGTCTGCCCGCCGGGGTCGGCGCGGCGATCGCCGACCCCGACACCCCCGTCCTCTCGGTCGTGGGCGAGGGTTCCTTGCAGTACACCGGCCAGGCCCTGTGGACTGCCGCGCAGCACCAGGCGTCGGTCGTGACGCTGGTGCTCAGAAACGACGAGTACAACATCCTCAAGGCTTACGCCGAGTTCCAGCAGGTCGGCAACGATCCCGGTCTCGACATCCCAGGACTCGACACCGCGGCGTACGCGCAGTCGTACGGGGTCCCGGGCAGCCGGGTCGACGACGGGCCGGAGGCCGTTCGCGAGGCCGTCGTCGAGGCTCTGCGCAACGGTGGCCCCACGCTCATCGAGGTGCCGATCGACACCTCAGTCCCGCCCCTGGTGTGACGACGGCTGGGCAGTGAGCGCGACTCCGCCGCGGATGCGTAGGCGCCGTTGGTCATCAGGGCGGCGGTGACAGGTTGAACTCATCACCTAGTCCGGCGCCCCGGCGTTGTTGCTGCGGTTCGGAGTCGGGAGCGGCCATGGCTAGTTCGAGGAGTGCCTGCTCGAGAACCTCAGGGAGGGCAGGGTGCACGTAGAGGACGTCGTGCGCCAGCTGGTCGATGGTCTGTCCGAGCATCATCGCCTGCCCCCGCGGCTGCAGAAGACTCGCGGCGTGAGTCCCGATGATGTGCACGCCGAGCAGCGTCCGCTTCTTCGGGTCCGCCAACAGCTTGACGAAGCTGGTCGTGTCTTCCAGCGCCCACCCGTAGGCAACGTCGGCGTACGGACGGACGGCCACGACGTAGTCCACCCCACCTCGCCTCGCCTCCTGCTCGGTAAGCCCCGCGCTGGCGACCTGCGGGTCGGCGAAGACTGCATGAGGGACCACCCCGTGGCTGAGGCGGCGGGGAGCATCCCCGTGGGTCAGGTTGTGACGGACGACCCGCATCTCCGCATTGGCCATGTGCTTGAGCTGGAAGTGGTTGGCGACATCGCCAAGCGCCCACACACCGGGAACTGATGTCCGGTAGGCGTCGTCGGCCACGAGGTGTCCGTGCTCGTCGACCTGCAGGTGTCCGGCGGCAACGTCGAGGAGATCGGTGTTCGGGCGGCGCCCCGTCGCCACCAGAAGTAAGGCGGCCTCGAGCAACTCGGCCTGCCCGTCCCGCTCAACGGTGACCGCCACCCCGGACCCACGAGCTTCGACCAAGATCGTGTGGGTGTCCACCAGCACCCGCAGGCGGCCCTGGACTAGCTCGGTGAACCGGGCCGAGACCTGTTCGTCCTCGGTTGGGAGAAGACTCGGACCGCGTTGAATGATCGTAACGTTGGCGCCGAACGCGTCGAACACGTAGCCGAGCTCGGCTGCGACGTAGCCGCCGCCGATCACCAGCAGAGATTCGGGGATCTGCTCGATCCGCATAATGGTGTCAGTGGTGTGGAAGGCGACGCCATCAAGCCCGGGTATGTCGGGTATGACGGGCCGAGAACCGACAGCCACAACGACCCGGTCTGCGGTCAACTGATCATCGCCCACCTGCAGCACCCGAGGAGCAACGAAGCGTGCCGCCTCGAGATACACATCGATTCCATGACTGCGGCGGAACTCGAGGGCGCGGCCATGCAGCGGGTCGATGCGCCCGAACACGCGGGCTCGGATAGCCGGCCAGTCGACCCGGTCGAGAGTGGCATGAACGCCAAGCCGCTGCCCGTCCGTCACAGCTCGTACCACATCGGCCGCAACGACGAGCATCTTCGACGGGATACAGCCACGATTCAGACAGGTGCCGCCGAAGCGGCCCGACTCGATGACCGCAGTCCGCAAGGGGTCGAGGTCGGGACCGAGCAGCATGTTGCCGCTGCCCGCACCCAATACGATCAAGTCGTAGGTACGCACCCTCGGCCTCCTGCCAGATGGATGGTCGCGATGCAACCACGGATCGCTCCGGAATGGGGCCACCGGCAGCTCCGGGCGCGTGGGTCTGGCCCCCGGAGTGCCGAGCGCTCTGGGTCGCACTGCCCGAGGGCACCAGCTTGGCGCGTGACCCGGTCAGCGCTATACGTGTCGCGCTGACCGAGCCGATTCCGCTGAACAACGCAGGCCAGCGACTACTTGCACTGGGGTCGGCGATGTCCCGAGGTCGCTCGATGAAGTTCGTGGTGGCCGCTGGTGCCCCGCTGGCGCAGAGTTCCGCCATGACACGGCGAGCGTCTCCGTCTGTCTGGTGGGTGAAGATGGCGAGCGGGTATAAAGACGTCCATGGGTCCGCACCGATTCAGCCTCACCCCAACCGTTGGCCGCGGCCTCCTCGCGGGTGTCGCGGGGACGGTGGTGATGACCGTGTTTCAGCGGCTCGTCGAGATGCCGCTGACTGGGCGTGGGGACAGTTTCGCGCCGGCAAACTTCGCACAGAAGGTTCTTCCGATCCGCCGCCGGGCGCGCAGCGGCGAAGGTGGTTGAACGAGGTGGCCCACCTGTCGCTCGGTTGCATGTGGGGCGCTGCCTACGGTGTCGCGGCAACTGCTGGTTTGCGCGGGCAGAAGGCGGTCAATGTGGTCTTTGCCGGCGTCTACACCGGCGACGTCGTCCTCAACACCGCTCTTGGGCTATACGAGCCGACGAACTGGACGGCGCAGGACTGGGTCGTTGACGTGGTCGATAAGTACGTCCAGGCGCTGGCAACCGGGCTGATCTTCGACCATCTGCTTGATCCTGCGAGATGAGGTTCCCGCCACTGGCCAGGTTGTCGGGGCGACGCCAGCGGCCAGCTACGCGATCCAGGTCGACGACGTGAACACGACCCCTGCCGATATGACCGTCAGCAAGTCACATCTTCGCAGGTCATGGGCACTTTTCTGGTCAAGGGCACGGCCCCCAAAAAAAACATGCTGCTGGTGAAAGCCCCGGCTAGCGCGCCGGCCCCGGTCTCGACCGGGCACACTGTTAGTGAGGGTGCCTTTGATAGTCGGCCCAGGCGATGGCTAGTCGTTCGATGCCGACGAGGAGCCTGGTGGGATCGCAGGCGAAGGACAATCGGATCCGGTCATGATGCGCCCCCCGCGCTGAGCAGAGCTGGCCAGGGAGGATGGCGACCCCGGCGCGCAGAGCCACGTGGGTGAACCCGCCGGAGTCGCCGGCGGGCATGCTGACCCATAGGCAGGCCCCTCCGTTGGGTCGCCTCACGCCGAAGTCTGGCAGGAGCTCCCCCAGAAGATCCAGGGCCTGATCGCACCGGGCGGCAAGCTCGCGGTTGCGATGCTGTCTCAACTCAGGCAGCCGCCCCATCAACCGCGTCGCCACGAACTGGGAAAGCACGGATGTGCCGAGGTCGGCAAGCGCCTTGGCCTCTCCTAGGCTCGCAATTAGGTGTTCCGGAGCCCGTATCCAGCCCACCCGTAGATTGCTCCACACCAGGGGGCTCAGCGAGCCGATGACGATCATCGAGTCCGAGTTGCCGATCGCTGCCAGCGGCGCGGGGAGTGGGTAGTCGTCGAGTGGCAGGTCTGCGGATGCGTACAGCTCGACGACTACCGCAGATCTGGCGCCGGCGAGAGCGGCGATGCGAGCACGACCGTCGGAACCTAGGAGCGTTCCGGTAGGATTTTGATGCGTTGGAGAGACGAGAACAAGACGCGGCTTCTCTAATTGCACCGTGTGGGTAAGCGCTTCGGTGTCCAGACCGTCCGCGTCGACCGGTACTGTGCGCAGGCGTGCACCCACTTCTCGCAGCACTGGGAGTTGGCCCGGGTAGAGGGGGTCTTCGACGACGACGACGTCACCGGACTGGAGAAGCGCCGCAGCAACCAGCGACAGGCCTTGTTGTGCCCCTGACGTGACCAGGATCTGCTGGGAGGCAGTGGGCAGGCCTCGCCTGGAGCACTCGTCGGCGACTGCCTGGCGAAGTGGCGGCCACCCTAGAGGCAGGTAGCTGGATTCCTCCGTGGCCGATCTCCACTCCTCGGCTGTCAGCGTCGACAACACCTCCAGCAGAACGGGGGACGCCGAGATGGCGGTGGCCGACAGGTCCACGACGCCGGGTGAATACCGCACTGCGCTCTCGGGTGGAGCTAGCCGGTGCTGCCACGGGAAGGCCGCTGTCGCGCCTACACCGGTGCCCCGCCCCCATTCGCCGCCGGCGATCCAGTGACCGCTCCCCGGTTTGCTGTCCAGCAGCCCTTCACCGTGCATGCGCTCGTATCCGGAGACGACCGTGGCACGACTGATCACGAGTGCCGTGGCCAGCGCGCGCTCGGACGGCAGCCGGGTCCCCGGAACGAGCTCGCCTAGCTCCACGAGCTGACGCAGGGCGCGGGCGAGCCGTTCAGGCAGCCTTCCCCGGTTCTCCGCCCACCCCCCGAGCATGCGCGCAAGCTGCTCAGCACTGAGCGCGGATGCACGGCGTCGGTCCACTTCTCCCACCTTTGGCCTGTTCGAACGTGTGGGCCGGGCCAATGCTAGGTGGTTCAACCTGGCTAAGTGGCCGCACCCAGGAGGGTCCCAATGGCACGAGACAAGAGCACGCGCTTTGTGGCCCTGTGGGCGACTGCGACGGTGTTGGCGTTGGGGGGCGCCACGCAGGCCTCGGGTCCTGCTAGCGCCTCTCCCAACCGGGACACGTCGGGTAAGAGCGCGCCGGTCGGTCTGACGCTGGAGAAGAACCGGCGAACGATCACCAGCGCGCTGCGGGTCGACCTGACCCGCGACTTCGCGACACTGCCACTGCACAAGGGAGAAGCCAACGGAGAGACTGTCTGGTACGTGATCACCGACGTCTCCGATGCGAGCATGGCCAGCCAGCTCGGCATCAACCACGCGCCGAAGCTGGCCAACGCAACCCGCGACTGCCCGGCCTGCGTGCAGGAGGTCCTCACCGACGATCCCGTGCTTGGCCAGGCACCGGTCCAGTTCCAGGGCGTCCCCGACTTCAGCCTCACTCGCACCCTGACTCCTGCTCCTAAGCCCACGACGTTCCCGCCTCTGTCGTTCACCGTCGGGGCACAGGCCGGGGCAGGCTACAGCCCCTATGTACGAGTCGACGGCAGCGACATCGTCTTCAACGCGCCGATCGTCGCCATCGGAGGCGGCCCCTTCGATGTCACCACGCACGCAAACACTCATGACCGCCTGCTCGGGATCGACACCGAGAAGATGACCGCAGATCTTCTCTTCGTACGCGGGTTCGCCAACGGTAGGTCCATTGCCTACCTGAGCTTCGACTCCTCCGACGCATTCACCGCCACGATCGAGCGCAGCACGTTCACACCGGCACTGGCCGACCTGCAGTTCCAAAACGGCGGGGATGGACCCGGCCGCGACGACCGGGCCGACTCCGCGCGCGCGTCGATTTTCACGTTCGTCAACGCCCAGGTGGGACTGGAGGATTCTCCGCCCGCCCGGGGTGCAACCCAGGGTCCCGGGCGGTCGCAGGGGCTGACCCACGCCCTGAGCCTCCCGATCGTTGGTCAAGACGCCGCGGTGGCCAATCCCAAGGTCCTCGACGCGTTGCGCCGCGGCGCCGACGTCAGCAACGTCTTCAGCGACATGCCCCGCGACGTCGGTAACAGCGACCCACTCGAGTACAGCCCCGCGTGGGATCTTCAGGTCGGTGTGTACAGCGACGCCGCCGTTGCCGCGGGCCAGAACGGGCTCCAAACTGACGCCGACGAGGTAGCCCAATTAGCCGCTGCCGGGGTCGTTACTGCACCCGGAGGGCTGCCGCTGGGGTCTGCCAACGTCATCATCAACTGCCCTGCGCTTGCGTTCCTCGACGGTTCAGCAGGCGCCCCAACAACGGGCACTGACGCCGGTGGCGGCGGTACGGCCGCGCAGGGATCTTCCTTGTCAGATGCACCGGTCGCCGCCGCCGACGCCGCAGCCGGCCAGTCGGGAG
>JALYQN010000511.1 GCA_030855835.1 Actinomycetota bacterium
GGGTGCTGCTCGCCGCCGTCACCGCGTTGCTCGCGATCGGCGCGCTGCTGGTCTGGTCGGCCACCGTGCACCGGGTCGACCTGACCGGCGGTGACTCCACCGCCTTCTTGCGCAAGCAGGTTGTCAACGCCGGCATCGGCGCGGCGCTGGCCGCCGTCGTCGCGGCCACCGATCACCGCTGGCTGCGGCTGTGGGCACCGGTGCTGTACGGGCTGTCGGTGCTGGGTCTGGCGCTGATCTTCGTCCCGGGGGTGGGCGCCACCCTGAACGGGTCGCACTCCTGGTTGCTGGTCGGCGGGCTGTCGCTGCAGCCGGCCGAGCTGGCCAAGTTCGGCGTGGTGCTGGGCATGGCGTTCGTGCTGGCCGAGCGGGCCGAGGCGCACCTGCGGCACGGGGTCAACGCCGTGGACGTGGTGCCGGCGCTGGTGATCGCGGTCGTGCCAGCGGTGCTGATCCTGGCCCAGCCCGACCTCGGCACCCTGATGGTGCTGAGCGCCACCGTCTTCGGGGTGGTCGGGCTGTCCGGAGCGCCGCGCCGGTGGCTGTTCGGGCTTGCCGTGTCCGGGACGGTCGTCGTGGTGGCCGCGGTGCAGTCCGGACTGCTGGCCTCGTACCAGCTGCTGCGGTTTGCCGCGTTCACCGACCCGTCGCTCGACCCCCTCGGTGCCGGCTACAACACTCAGCAGGCCCGGATCGCGATCGGCAACGGTGGCATCACCGGCCAGGGGTTGTTCGAGGGAACCCAGACCCAGGCCGGCTTCGTGCCCGAGCAGTACACCGACTTCGTGTTCACCGTCGCCGGCGAGGAGCTCGGGCTGGTTGGCGCGGCAGCGGTGGTGGCGCTGTTCGCGCTGCTGCTGTGGCGGGCGCTGCGGATCGCCCGTGACGCCGACGACCTGTTCGGCCGGGTCGCCGCCGCGGGGATCGCCTGCTGGTTCGGGTTCCAGACCTTCCAGAACATCGGCATGTGCCTCGGGATCATGCCGGTCACCGGTGTCCCGCTGCCGCTGGTGTCGTACGGCGGCACGTCGATGTTCGCCTCGCTGATGGCGGTCGGTCTGCTGCTGAACATCCACCTGCGCACGGCCGGCCGGTCCGGGCACGGTGTCGTCGTGCGCTCCCGGGTGGCCCGCTCCCGGTTCTGACCCGGCGGCGGGCGGTCCTGCGCTGCGCCAGTCGGCGGAGACTCGGCGCGGCCGCAGCACTAGTGTCGCGAGGTGGCGACGCCGACCGACGGGTCCGGAGCTGCCGGCCGGACCCGGGCCGACTCGCCATCGAGCCACCCGCGTACGCAGCCGGTGCCGCTGCTGCCCGCCGGGCTGTTCGTGCTGGTGTGGTCGTCCGGCTACGTCGCCGGCATGGTCGGCGTACGAGCGGTGGAACCGTTCACGCTGGTTGCCATCCGTTTCGCCCTGGCGGCAGCGGTGATGGCCGCCATCGCCCGGGTCGCTCACGGGCCGATGCGGATCGAGCGCAGCGACTGGCCACGCGTCGCGGCCGTGGGTGTCGCCATCAACGCGGTGCAGTTCGGCTGCTACTACACCGCCTTCGAGCTCGGTGTACCGGCGTCCCTCTCGGCCATGATCACGGCCCTGAGCCCGGTCCTGACCGTCGTCGTCGCGCACTTCATGCTGCACGAGCCGGTCCGCACGCTGCAGACGGTCGGTCTCGTGGTCGGCATCGGCGGGGTGGTGCTGGTCCTCGGCCCGGACGTGCAGGCCGCGGGGGGTGGGCTCGGGATCGCCTTCACTGTCCTGGGGACGGCGGCGCTCAGCTTCGGCACGCTCGGCCAGCGATGGATCAGCCCGGCGACGGACCCCCTGTGGTCGACCACCGCGCAGTTCGGATTCGCCGCACCACCGGCGGCTGTTCTCGCGGTCGGCCTGGAGGGACTGGGCGGAGTCTCCGACTGGTCAACTGGTGCCGCCGCGATCGCCTGGCTGATCCTGGTCAACTCGGTGGCCGGGATGCTGCTGCTGGGCTGGCTGGTACGCAAGGGCGGCGCCGGCGCGACGTCGAGCGTCTTCTTCCTGATTCCGGCGGTGACTGCGGTCCTTGCCTGGTTGTTCCTCGACGAGTCGCTGCGCACCTACCAGCTTGTCGGGATGGCGTTGGCCAGCGTGGGCGTGGCGCTGGCCACCCGTTCGGCCGACCGGAGCGGCCCGTCCTCGTAGCGCAACCGGCCCGGACCTGTCCCGAGGCGTAACGGTCGCTGGGAAGGCCGCAATGTGTCGGCAAGGCCCATCGCGGCACCACCTGGACACCGTCTCGCGCACGGCGGACCGCCGGACCCGGCTAGGCTGAGCTGCCCACCCGAGCGCCACTGCCTTTCGCCCTGGAGGGCCACCGCATGCCCGGCACCGTGCAGCCTGACAGCGCAGCCCCGTCGGTGTGGCCGCGACTCGAGCCGCTGCTCCCGCTGGTCAGCAAGCCGATCCAGTACGTCGGCGGCGAGCTGAACGCCGCCACCAAGGACTGGCAGGCTGCAGAGGTCCGTTGGGCGCTGATGTACCCCGACGCGTACGAGGTCGGGCTGCCCAACCAGGGCATCGCCATCCTGTACGAGGTGCTCAACGAGCGGGATTGGGCGCTCGCCGAGCGGACGTACGCGGTGTTCCCCGACATGGAGCGGGTGATGCGCGAGCACGCCATCCCGCAGTTCACCGTGGACGGCCATCGACCGGTGGGCGCCTTCGATCTGCTGGGCATCTCGTTCTCGACCGAGCTCGGCTACACCAACATGCTCACCGCGCTCGACCTTGCCGGCATCCCGCTGCACAGCACCGACCGCACCGACGAGCACCCGCTGGTCATCGCTGGCGGGCATGCGGCCTTCAACCCCGAGCCGGTGGCGCGGTTCCTGGACGCTGCGGTGCTCGGGGACGGGGAGGAGGTGGTGCTTGCGATCAGCGCGGTCGTGCGGGAGTGGAAGGCGCAGGGTCGCCCCGGCGGTCGCGACGAGGTGCTGGGCCGCCTGGCCGCGTCCGGCGGTGTCTACGTGCCGCGCTTCTACGACGTGGACTACCTGCCCGACGGCGGCATCGCCCGAGTGGCACCCAACCGTTCAGGCGTGCCGGAGCGGGTGGCCAAGCACACCTTGATGGATCTGGACGCCTGGCCCTACCCGAAACAGCCACTGGTGCCGCTCGCGGAGACCGTGCACGAGCGCTACTCGGTCGAGATCTTCCGCGGCTGCACCCGTGGGTGCCGCTTCTGCCAGGCCGGCATGATCACCCGCCCGGTGCGCGAGCGTTCCATCACCACCATCGGCGACATGGTCGCGGGCGGCATCGAACGCACCGGCTTTGAGGAGGTCGGGCTGCTGAGCCTGTCCAGCGCCGACCACTCCGAGATTGCCGAGGTGGCCAAGGGCCTCGGCGACCGCTACGAGGGCACCGACGTGTCCCTGTCGCTGCCGTCGACGCGGGTGGACGCCTTCAACGTCACGTTGGCGAAGGAGCTCAGCCGCAACGGCCGCCGCTCGGGCCTGACCTTCGCGCCCGAGGGCGGCAGCGAACGGATGCGCAAGGTGATCAACAAGATGGTCAGCGAGGACGACCTGATCCGGACTGTGTCCGCGGCGTACTCGCAGGGCTGGCGGCAGGTGAAGCTGTACTTCATGTGCGGCCTGCCGACCGAGACCGACGACGACGTGCTGCAGATCGCCGAGCTGGCCAAGAAGGTCATCGCGGCCGGTCGCGAAGTCACCGGGCGTCGCGACATCCGTTGCACGGTGTCGATCGGGGGCTTCGTGCCAAAGCCGCACACGCCGTTCCAGTGGGCCGCGCAGCTCAACCACGAGACCACCGACGCACGGCTGGCCAAGCTGCGCGCCGCGCTGCGGTCGGACCGGCGCTACGGCAAGGCAATCGGCTTTCGCTACCACGACGGCAAGCCCGGCGTGGTCGAGGGCCTGCTCAGCCGCGGCGACCGGCGGGTGGGCGGGATCATCGAGCAGGTGTGGCGCGACGGTGGCCGCTTCGACGGGTGGAGCGAGCACTTCTCGTACGACCGCTGGGTGGCTGCGAGCCAGCGCGCGCTGGCCTACGAGCCCGTCGACCTGGACTGGTACACGACCCGCGAACGCGACCACGTCGAGGTGCTGCCGTGGGACCACCTGGACGCCGGTCTGGACCGGGAGTGGCTGTGGGAGGACTGGCAGGACGCGCTGGACCCGGACGCCCGTGAGGTCGACGACTGCCGCTGGACGCCGTGCTACGACTGCGGCGTCTGCCCGGAGCTCGGCACCGAGATCCAGGTCGGCCCGACCGGTCGCCAGTTGCTGCCGCTGACCCCCGCCTGATGGCTGCCGCTCCGTTGAGAGTGACGTTTCTGCTCGTGACACGCCGCCGTCCACAGCAGAAACGTCACCCTCAGCGGAGGTGGGGGCTGTCGATGAGCTCGTCCTCGAGCAACCGGGGGCGCGCGAAGCGCAGTCCGGTGACCAGCATCGGCACGGTGAGTGCCAGCAGCACCGCGACGGGCAGCGTCCAGCTGCCGGTGGCGTCGTACAGCAGGCCGGTGCCGAGGGGGCCGACCGCGGCGAGCAGGTAGCCGATGCTCTGCACGAAGCCGGACAGCGCTGCGGTCCCCTCGGCGGTCCGGGTGCGCAGCGCCAGCATCGCCAGCGCCCAGGGGAACGCCGCGCCGCCGAGGCCCAGGCAGGCCGCCCACAGCCAGGGCACGGTGGCCGGTGCCAGCAACAGCCCGCAAAGACCCGCCGCGGTGAGCCCGCAGAAGCCGGCGACCAGCAG